>NZ_JAUZMZ010000012.1:0-53548 GCF_036327435.1 Rhodococcus chondri
CATCGGGCGTGATGCGGCGAGCGCAGGACGACCCCCGCAACAGGGCTGCAGCGGGCACGCCCACCATCGAACGTATCGACGCTCTCGTCTCGGCCGCACGAGCCGTCGCGGACAGCGCCGGAATCTGAACGGCGGCACCGGTATCGCGGCGCTGCCTACACAAACATAGGAGGGCACTGTGAAGGCTTGGCGTGTAGTGGAACTCGGGGAACCGCGCGAGGCGCTGCGATTCGAGGAGATCGACGATCCCGTCGCGGAAGCGGGCCAACTGCTGGTGCGCGTACTGGCCGCACCGGCGAACTTTCCCGACGTGCTGCTGTGCCGCGGCGAGTACCAGATCAAGCCGCCGCTGCCGTTCACTCCGGGTGTCGAGCTGTGCGGTGAAGTGGTCGCGATCGGTGACGGCGTGACCCGCTTTGCCGTCGGCGACCGTGTCGTCGGCAATCCGAACCTGCCGCTCGGCGCGTTCGCCGAATACACGGTCATGGATGAGGCCAATGCGTTCCCGGCGCCCGTGTCGCTGGACGATGCAGCAGCATCGGCACTGGTCATCGGTTACCAGACGGCATGGTTCGCCCTGCACCGCCGGACCCGGCTGCTGGAGGGCGAGACGCTCCTCGTGCATGCGGCCGCAGGCGGTGTGGGCAGTGCGGCGGTGCAACTCGGCAAAGCAGCCGGCGCCCGCGTGATCGGTGTGGTCGGCGGCCCCGAGAAGGCCGAATACTGCCGCCGTCTCGGCGCGGATCTCGTCATCGACCGGCGTACGGACGACTTCGTGCCGTTGGTCAAGGACTTCACCGAGGGGCGCGGCGCCGATGTCGTCTTCGACCCGGTCGGAGGAGACGCCTACACGCGGTCGACCAAGTGCATCGCCTTCGAAGGCCGCATCGTGATCGTCGGTTTCGCCGGTGGCACCATCCCCACACCCGGTCTCAATCACGCGCTCGTCAAGAACTATTCGATCATCGGCTTGCACTGGGGTCTGTACAAGCAGTACAACCGGCAGCTGATCGACGAATGCCACACCGCGATCACTGCCCTCGCCGATTCGGGTGCGATCGCCCCTCTCGTCAGTGAGCAGTTGCCGCTGTCCGAGGTGGCGGACGGGCTCGCCAGACTCGGTGAAGGCAAGACGGTGGGGCGGATAGTCTTCCGGCCCTGAGTCGCTGCTGTTCGCCGAACCGTGTCCATCCGCATCGGCGGTGACATACCCTCTCGGCCATGGCTTCCGTCGACTCTGCCCGCGGCCCACTCGACACCGGTGATCTGGGCCGTGTCCTCATGCACGAGCATGTCTTCGTGCTCGGTGAGGAACTGCGCGAGAACTACCCGGGATTCCCGAGCGAGTGGGACGAGGAACTGCGGGTCGACGACGCGGTTGCGAAACTCCACGCGCTGTCCGAGCGTGGGATCGACACGATCGTCGATCCCACCGTCATCGGTCTCGGCCGGTACATCCCCCGAATCCAGCGCATCGCCGATCGCACCGACATCAACATCCTGGTCGCGACCGGCCTGTACACCTACAACGAGTTGCCGTTCCAGTTCCACTATGTCGGTCCGGGATTGCTGTTCGACGCTCCCGAACCGCTCACCGAACTGTTCGTGCGGGACATCCGCGAGGGCATCGCCGATTCGGGCGTGAAAGCGGCGATGCTCAAGTGCGCGATCGAGGCGCAAGGCCTCACGCCCGGGGTCGAGCGGGTGATGCGTGCGGTCGGCCAAGCGCACGTCGAGACCGGAGTCCCGATCACGGTGCACACCAATCCGCACACCGAATCCGGTCTCGTGGCGCAGCGCGTTCTCTCGGAAGAGGGTGTCGACCTCACCAAGGTCGTGATCGGGCACTGCGGAGACACCACCGACCTCGACTACCTGTGCAAGATTGCCGACGCCGGGTCGCTACTCGGCATGGACCGCTTCGGACTCGACCTGCTGCTGCCGTTCGAGCAACGTGTCGACACCGTTGCCGCCCTGGCGCAGCAGGGATACGCGGAGAGCATGGTGCTGGCCCACGACGCCTCGTGCTTCATCGACTGGTTTCCGCACGACGTCAAGGAAGCCGCGGTACCGAACTGGAACTACAACCACATCAGCGACGACGTGCTGCCCGCACTCCGCGAACGTGGTGTCACCGACGAGCAGATCACCACGATGCTCGCCGACAATCCGAGGCGGTTCTTCGAGCGTTGATGGTGGGGGCCGGTTCGGCGACATCTCGCTATTTCCTGCTACCGATGTGCTCAGGTGGGGGAATCGGCTCGGCCGAGGGATGCGGGGTCGTGGAAGGCCTGACGTCGTGCGCCGCGAAGACATCGTGATCGAGTGGGACGGGGGCCGCGCCACCGCAGCGGCCGGACAGTGCGTGGCCTGATTCCCATCCCGGGACGGCCGGTTCTCGAACAACTCTCCTGGCTGCGCCCGTGCGCTGGGGCTATGCGGCGGTGGCTTCCACAGCCGACCTGCGGGCGACGGACCCACGGCGGAAGCCGATCCGCTGTGGCAGCACACCGAGACATGTGGTTGCTCGACATCGCGATGCGCGTGGCGCTCGGAGTCGCGCTCGCCGCCTTCACGCTCACCCGCGTGCGGGTGCGAGTGACTGGATCCCACTGAGCAGGTCCAGTGGTTGTGCGATAGTTGGCGAGCGGCGCCGTCTTTGCTGCCTGTGACCCGTTTCCGGAGAGTACGACGATGCAATCCGGCTCGGCAACTGAGATAGTTCGGCGCGTCATCGCGTCGACTCACACCTGCACATCCGCCGCAGCGAGAACGCGATGCAGATCCGACCGGCTGATGTTCAAATACCTCGCGCTCCGCTTCTGTCTGCGCGAGCAGATCTTCTTGCATCTCAGAGGGGGCGGCACTGCTGTCTCCTTGCGATCGTTGGCGATTTTCCTGTTGGAGTCGTTCATGGTCGATGCTCGTCAGCGGGCTACCGCGGGCACTGCGCGGATCACCGGACAAATGCCCGCACGTCGCCGAGCAGTTGACCCCCGTCGACGACCAACGTCTCGCCGGTGATCCAGCGCGCACCGTCGGAGGCGAGGAACAGGATTGCCGACGCGACGTCGTCCGGTTCACCGATCCGTCCGAGCGGGGTCGCCGCGGCCACCGACTGCTCTTGCTCGGCCCAGAGCGCTTCGGCAAGTTTGGTGCGCACCACCCCTGGTGCCACGGCGTTGACTCGGATCGTCGGCGCGAGCTCCATCGCGAGTTGCTTGGTGAGGTGAATCAGTGCCGCCTTCGAGGCGTTGTACACGCCGATCCCGTTCTCGGCGACCATGCCTCCGATCGAGGCGGTGTTCACGATCGCGCCACCGTGCTCTGCCATCCACGCTTTCGCGGCGAGCCCGCTCCACAACAGCGGCGCCCAGAGGTTGACATCGAACGTCTTCGCAAATCGGCTGTGATCCTGGTCTGCCATCCTGCCGTAGGCGGGGTTGGTGCCGGCGTTGTTCACCAGGATGTCGAGGCCACCGAACCGTTCGAGGACGTCGTCGATGCACCGCCGAGCGCCGTCTTCGTCGACGGCATGGACGCCTACTCCGACCGCAGTTCCCCCGATTTCGGCGGCGGCCGCATCAGCGGACTCCTGGGAGCGTGAGGTCAGCACGACGTCGGCGCCCACGGCCGCGAACGCCTGGGCTGTGGCCAAGCCGATGCCGCGGGAGGCGCCGACCACGAGCGCGGTACGTCCCTTCAGATCGGTGGAGATCATCGGGCCACCGCGGCCTTCGGCGTTGCCGAGCCTTGCGGTTGCCGGATCTGGACCTTGTGTTTTTTCAGTTCGCCCTTTGCGATGGCCCGCAGGTGGACCTCGTCGGGCCCATCGGCGATTCGGAGGGTGCGCAGGTGGGCGTATGCCATGGCGAGCGGAAAGTCGTCGGTGACGCCGGCGCCGCCGTGCACCTGGATTGCGCGGTCGACAATTTTCAGGGCGATCCGGGGGGCTGCCACTTTGATCGCGGCGATCTCGGTTCGGGCTTGCTTGTTGCCGACGGTGTCCATCAGGTGGGCAGCCTTCAAGGTCAGTAGGCGCACCATTTCGATGTCGATGCGGGCCTCTGCGATCCAGTCCTGGATGTTGCTGCGTTCGCTGAGTGGTTCGCCGAAGGTGGTGCGGGTGAGCGCGCGGGTGCACATCAGCTCGAGTGCTCGTTCGGCCATGCCGATCGTACGCATGCAGTGGTGGATACGTCCGGGACCGAGTCGTGCTTGGCTTATTGCAAAGCCTTCTCCTTCTCCGGAAAGGACGTCTTCCTTCGGGACGCGCACGTTGTCGAACAGCACTTCGGCGTGACCTTCGCGGTCGATATAGCCGAAGATCGGTAGGTTGCGCACCACCGTGAGACCCTCGGCGTCGATCGGTACCACCATCATCGACTGTTGCCGATGTGCAGGCGCTGACGTATCGGTCTTCCCCATTACGATGAGCACGCGGCAGTGTTTGTGCATTGCGTTGGAGGCGAACCACTTACGTCCGTTCAATACGTACGTGTCGCCGTCCCGATCCATCCGGAGTTCGACGTTGGTCGCGTCCGAACTGGCTACGGCCGGTTCGGTCATGGCGAAGGTGGAGCGGATTTCGCCGGCCAGCAACGGTTCGAGGTACTTGCGCTTGTGCTCGTCGGTGCCGAAGAGCGTGAGCACCTCCATGTTGCCCGTGTCGGGTGCGCTGCAGTTGCAGGCCTCGGACGCGAGGTGGCTGCGGCCCATGATCTCCGCGAGGTGGGCGTACTCGAGGTTGGTCAATCCCGGTCCCCATTCCGGATGTGGATGGAACAGATTCCACAGTCCGCGCCGCCGCGCTTCGGTCTTGAGATCCTCCAGAATCGGCGGCTGGAAATGAGGATCTCCGGATTCGCGCATCTGCCGGTCGTAGACGGACTCGGCAGGATATACGTGCACCTCCATGAACTCGAGGAGTTCGGATCGGTACTTCTGGACGCGTTCGGAGAGTTCGAAGACGCTCATGGGGCTCCTGTCTGGGTGCGGTAGCGATGAGGTGGGACCTACGAACGAGGGCCCGGGTGTCCGGGCCCTCGTTAGCGCTGCCGAGATCTTTATGTGGGAAGTGCTGCGGTCACAGACCGAGGTGTCGGCGCAGGAAGTTGCCGGCGGCGGTGATTGCCGCGTCGGCTTCGGGCGAGTGCCCAGCCATGAACGGAAACACGTGCTGCATTCCCGGCGTGATTTCCAGAGTCACGTCGACGCCTGCGTTACGTGCCAGGTCGGCGAAACGTTCGGCGTTGTCTTGGAGAGTCTCGTAGCCACCTGCCGTGAGGTACATAGGCGGCAGGCCGGTGGGGTCGGCGTAGAGCGGGTTGGTCAACGGATCGGTGGGGGATCCGTTCTCGCCGAGGAACATCTGAGCCATCATCTCGACGACCGGTCGTTGGACGAGGGCGTCGGTGGCGGCGTTGGACTCGAGGGTCCGGCCCTTGTGCTCCATGTCGTACCAGGGCGAGAAGCCGACGATCGCCGCAGGAGTTTGTTCACCGGCGTCGCGCAGTGCGAGGACGAGGGTGGTGGCGAGATTGCCGCCTGCGGAGTCTCCTGCGGTGGCGATGCGTTGGGGGTCGATGCCCTGTTCGAGTAGCCACCGGTAGGCGGCCTGTGCATCATCGAGCTGCGCGGGGTAGGGATGCTCGGGGGCAAGACGGTAGTCGAGATTCAATACCTTGACGCCGGCGGCTTTGGCCAGGTGACCGGCCAGCTTGCGGTGGCTGTGCATCGACATGATGGAGCACCCGCCGCCGTGCGTGTAGATAATGGCGGCATCGTCGGGTGCACCCTCGGGGATGACCCACATGGCGCTGACGCCGTTGGCGTCGACGTTGCGATACGTGATGCCTTCGGGTTCGGTTGCCAGAAGGTGCGATTCCTCGTACATATCTCGCATGGTGGCCAGGTCCATGGTGGGATTGGCGGCGGCCCGCTTGGCCCAGCTCTCGTAGAGATCACGCAGTGTGTCGGTGCGCGCGTCGTTGGTCATCGTAGGTTCTCCTGAGCGCTCTAGGGGTGGCGTGGTGGGGATCAGTTGGCGTAGGCGGGTTCGGTGGTGGTGATTTCGAATCCGGAGTAGTTGTCTGCGGCGACCTGTTCGCAGATGTCCATGTATTTGTCGGCGCCGCCGAAGAAGACGTTGATGACGGCGGCCTTGCCTTCGACGTTGGTACCGGTGAACCAGGAATGTACGTCCTTGCCGGCGGTGAGCAGGGTTTGCTCGGCGATGGCGGTGATCTGTTCGGTCCAGGCCTGTTCGGCTGCCTCGGTGGCTTCCATCCGGCTCGCGCCTTCGCGGCGGAGATGTGTGATGGCCTCGGCGATCCAGTCGGCGGTGTTCTGCGCGCACGGCGGGATGTTGGTGAACGGACTCTGCGGACCGGTGATCATGAACATGTTCGGGAAACCGTGGGTGCTGATGCCCAGATGGGTGTTCGGTCCCTCGGCCCACTTGTCGGCAAGGACCACCCCGTCACGACCGACGATGTTCATCCGGGTCATCGCTCCGGTGGAGGCGTCGAAGCCGGTGGCGAAGACGAGCACGTCCACCTCGTGCTCGGTGCCATCGGTCAACCGGACCCCTCGGGGGGTGATCTCGGTGATCGCGTTGGCCGCCACATCGAGGAGCGAGACGTTGTCGCGGTTGAACGCCTCGTAGTAGCCCGTGCCCGACGGCGGACGCTTGGCGCCGAACGGGTAGCGCGGGCTCAGCAAGTCGGCCACGGCCGGGTCTTCGACCGTTTCGCGGATCTTGCCGCGCACGAATTCGGCTGCGGATTCGTTTGCAACGGGATCGAACAGCAGATCGTCGAAGGAGAACAGGAACGGGAATCCGCCGTTGGCCCAGGCCTTCTCGTAGATTCGGGTGCGCTCGTTCTCCTCCATCGAGCCGGCGAGCATGTTGGCCATGTCGAACGGGAACGAAAACCAGTGTCGGCGCACCTTGGCCCATACCTCGTCGTAGCGCGTCTTGATCTCGTCCATCTCCTCTTGGGAGACAGGCCGATTGCGCGCGGGAATCACGTAATTGGGGGTCCGCTGGAACACGGTCAGGTGCTCGGCCTGCTCGGCGATCATCGGGATGGCCTGCACTCCGGTCGAGCCGGTGCCGATGATCCCGACACGTTTGCCGGCCAGCTCAACACCCTCCTCGGGCCAGTACGCGGTGTGGTACGCCGGTCCGGTGAAGGATTCGATGCCGGGAAAGTTCGGCAGGTTCGGTGCCGAGAGGATTCCGACGGCGGTGATCAGATAGATCGCCGAGGTCTGCTCGCCGGTCTCGGTGCGGACCTGCCAGCGGTCGGTGTTCTCGTCGAACACCGCGGACTCGACTCGAGTCCCGAATCGGTAGCTGCGCCGCAGGTCGAACTTGTCGGCCACGTACCCGAAGTAGGATTGCATCTCCGGTTGCGTGGGGTAGCGCTCCGTCCAGTTCCACTGCTGCAACATCTCGGGATCGAACGAGTAGCAGTAGTAGTACCCTTCGCAGTCGGTCCGCGCCCCGGGGTATCGATTCCAGTACCAGGTTCCACCCACGTCGGGGGCCGACTCGTACCCCTGCACCGTCAATCCCATCTCTCGCAGCTGGTGCGCCATGTACAACCCGCCGAATCCGGCTCCGATCACCACCGCATCGACTTCGCGGTTCTGCGGCTGGGCGGTGGTCAGGCCAACGGCTGATGTGGACATTGTTCCTCCAGGAAAACGTAAGGATGTGATGGACATCACCGTCCCAGCTTTATGACATACATGTCAACAAATGAGCCCGCCTCCCGCGAGACTTATTTGATATCGCCGCAGAAGAGAGACGTGAAACCAAACATGACACGTCAGGCCGGTCCCGTTGTGCATGTACATGTGCATGTCCTCACGGGGGTGTGTCTCGCTCGGGCCGTAACGGGCGTAGACGAGCTGCGGGGGAGGTAGAGCTGTTTCTCCCGTGGCGATATCGGCCGGTGCCGGGCCGTGTGGTGGAGCAGTGAGCGCTGGAGACGGCCCTGTCAGCTCAGCCGCTCGAGCACCATCGCCATGCCCTGCCCACCACCGACGCACATCGTCTCCACACCGAACTGCTTGTCGTGCGCACGCAGGTTGTTGAGCAGCGTGGTCGTGATCCGCGCACCCGTCATGCCGAAGGGATGACCCAACGCGATCGCCCCACCGGAAATGTTGAGCCTGTCCTCGTCGATCCTGAGCTCGCGGGCCGAACCGAGCACCTGCACCGCGAACGCCTCATTGATCTCGAACAGGTCGATATCGGAGATCCCCATGTTCGCGTTCGCCAGTGCCTTGCGGGTGGCCTCGATCGGGCCCAGACCCATGATCTCCGGCGAGAGTCCCGACACCCCGGTCGAGACGACCCGCGCGAGCGGGGTCAGGCCCAGGGCCTCGGCCTTGGTGTCGGACATCATCACCAGTGCCGCCGCGCCGTCGTTGAGGGGGCAGGCGTTACCTGCGGTGACCGTCCCGCCGGGCCGGAACACCGGCTTTAGTTGACTGATCGCTTCGTAGGTGGTGCCGGCCCGTGGGCCGTCGTCGGTGGAGACGACGGTGCCGTCGGGCAGCGTGAGCGGGGTGATCTCCTTCTCGAAGAAGCCGGACTTGATGGCGTCCTCGGCCCGGTTCTGCGACCGCACGGCCCACCGATCCTGATCCTCCCGGGAGATGCCAGTGAAGGAGGCGACGTTCTCGGCGGTCTGGCCCATTGCGATGTAGATGTCGGGCAACGACCCCTCCGACCGCGGGTCGGTCCAGGCGATGCCACTTTCGGCGAGCTTCTCGGTCCGCGCCTGGGCGTCGTCGAACAGCGGGTTCTTGGTGTCGGGCAATCCGTCGGCGTTGCCGGTGACATAGCTCGACACCGATTCGACCCCGGCGGAGATGAAGACGTCGCCTTCGCCGGCGCGGATGGCGTGCAGGGCCATGCGGGTGGTCTGCAGCGACGACGAGCAGTACCGGTTGACGGTCACGCCCGGCAGGGAGTCGTAGCCGAGCTGGACCGCGACCACTCGGGCGATGTTGAATCCAGCCTGGCCTGCGGGTTGGCCGCAGCCAAGAACCAGGTCGTCGATGTCGGTGGGGTCGAGTTCGGGAATCTTGGCAAGTGCGGCCGCGACCATCTGCGCGGTCATGTCGTCGGGTCGGAGGGTCTTGAGCGAGCCCTTCATTGCCCGACCGATCGGGGAACGAACAGCGGACACGATCACAGCTTCGGGCATTGCCTGCTCCTTGGGGGAAGGACAGGTCTTCGCAGACCTGGTCCGTTGGGGGCCGCACCGTGGACCCAGTGGTGAAATTGTCGGTGGCGGGCCGGTGAGTTGGTTACGACCTGGGGTTGGTCAGAGAGTGGAGACCGGCGGCGAGGAATTCTGGTACCGAGTCACCGGCGCGGTCGAATCCGGCTCCGACGGTCGCGCCCAATCGGTAGCGGTGATTGATGCCTTCGGCGATGACGGCGACCTTGAAGTAGGCCAGGGCCATGTAGAAGCTCCAGTTGCCGAGGTCTCGACCTGACGCCGAGGCGTACCGCTCGGCCAGATCATCGACCGACGGAAGTCGGGGGCTGGTCCATGCGCCGGGTTCCCCAAGGACAAGATCGAAGGCGGGGTGGCGGTATACGCACATCAAGGCGACATCTGTGAGCGGATCTCCGAGTGTGGACAGTTCCCAGTCGACTACGGCGGCCACCGTGCCGACGTCCTCGGATGCCACGATGGTGTTGTCGACGCGGTAGTCGCCGTGGACGATGGAGGCATCCGTGTGCGCCGGTACGAGTTCGAGCAGTGCGTCATACAGCTTGGTGACATCGGCCGAGTCTCGCGTCTTGACCCGGTCCCACTGTTTTGCCCACAGGTCGATCTGCCGTGCGACATACCCTTCCGGACGTCCGAGCGAGCCCAGTCCCACCGCCTGGTATTCGACGTTGTGGAGTGCACCGATCACGCGGATCAGTTCGGTCATGCAGGCATCGATTTGGGTGTCGGACAATGCTTCGATGTCCGGCCCGGTTCGTAGCACCCGGCCTGAAACATGTTCGACGACAGTGAAGGGAGCACCGAGTACCGTCTCGTCCTCGCATAGGAGGACGGGTGTGGCCACCGGGACGTCCGTGTTCTGTAAGGCAGAGGTGATACGGAATTCGCGTGCCACATCATGAGCAGACGGTGTGCGTCCCGTGGTCGGCGGCCTCCGCAGGATCCATCGCGAGGAATCGTCGAAGATGCTGTAGGTCAGGTTGGATTTGCCTCCCGAGATCAGCTCCGCCTGCAGGTCCCCTTGTAGGGGGATACCCGCGTGGAGCAGAAATCGTTGTAGCGCCGGGAGTTCGAGCCCTCGATGCTGGTGGGTCCTCAAGATTTCTCCTTGTGTCCTGCTTTGTGGAGCACTGGTTGCGGCGCCGGTAGCGATGCGCCGATGCCCAGGTAGTCCCGGGGGTGGGTGCGCGTTCATCCGGTACCGGCACGTTTCCTGCCGCTGGCGTGTCTTCTGGGTGCGAGAGGCGGTGAAGTGTGGATGCCTCGCGCCTGCGAACGCGCGTGGACTTTCGACCCGGCCGTGCTTGGGGTGGTAGTGGGGAGCGTTGGCATCGCGGGGTCGACGAAGTGCTTCCCGTGCAGAGGCCGATGCCTATCTTCAGGCTCTGGGCGCGACAGTAGATATGAGTAGATCGGTGTGTCAACTGTAGGTAGTAGGAATTGGCTGTTCGTTCTTGCGTGTGTGCCTCAGCTGTAGAAAGGTCATTCCCAATACTTGACAGATATGTCAATATACGGCTGTAATTGAAGAGCCCGCACTCAGTCGGATGTACCGACGGACTCTTCGCGAAACCAGCGGTGCGGGCCGCTGCCGAACTCTCGAGCGCAATGAGGTGTGTTGATGACCGTGATCGAATCGAAGCTCGATCCGAAGTCCGAGGTTTTCGAGTGCGACCGGCAGGCGATGAGCACTGTGTTGCAACCGCTCGAGGAGCTGGCGCAGAAGGTGCTCGCGGCGGGAGGCGCGAAAGCGGTCGACCGCCACCGTTCCCGGGGAAAACTCTTGGCACGTGAACGTGTCGATCTGCTCTTGGACGAGGACGCTCCCTTTCTGGAACTGTCGTGTTACGCGGGGGCCCACGATCCCGAGTCCCAGCCGGGTGCTCGACTGATCACTGGCATCGGCACAGTCAACGGCGTCGAATGCATGATTCTTGCCAACCAGTCGACGGTGAAGGGAGGATCGCTCAATCCTGACGCGGTGGCCAAGCAGTTGCGCGCCCTCGAGATCGCCGAACGCAACAGGTTGCCACTGATCGCGTTGGTCGAGTCAGGCGGTGCCGACTTGCCTACCCAGGCAGATATTTTCGTACCCGGCGGCCGGACGTTCCGAGAACTGACCCGGCTCACCGCGGCGGGCATTCCTACCATTTCGTTGGTGTTCGGCAGCTCGACCGCCGGCGGCGCGTACATGCCCGGCATGAGCGAATACACGGTGCTGGTGAAGCAAGCGGCGTCGGTCTATCTCGGCGGGCCGCCGCTGGTGAAGATGGCGATCAACGAAGACATCGACGACGAGTCCCTCGGCGGCGCCGAGATGCACGCCCGGGTCTCCGGGCTGGCGGACTATCTGGCCGAGGATGAGCACGATGCCATCCGCATCGGACGCCGGATCGTGGCCAATCTGCATTGGCAAAAGGCCGGACCCGGGCCGTCGCTCCCCGCCGATCCGCCGCTCTACGATGAGGCGGAGCTGCTCGCATGCGCCCCGGCCGACCCGCGCCGTGCGGTGGAGGTGCGTGAGATTCTGGCGCGAATACTCGACGGTTCGCGGTTCGACGAGTTCAAGCCGCTCTACGGCACCCAACTGGTGACCGGCTGGGGCTCGATCGCCGGCTACCCGGTGGGCATCCTGGCCAACAACGGCATTCTCTTCTCCGAAGAGGCCAACAAAGGCGCCCACTTCATCCAGCTCGCCAACGCTCACGACATCCCGCTGTTGTTCGTGCAGAACATCACCGGCTTCATGGTCGGCTCCGCGGCCGAACGCGGAGGAATCATCAAGGACGGGGCGAAGCTGATCAATGCCGTGTCCAACTCGACCGTTCCCCACCTCACCCTCATGGTCGGTGCCTCGTACGGTGCCGGAAACTACGCCATGTCCGGACGTGCCTACGACCCGCGGTTCGTGTTCACCTGGCCCAATCACCGCATTGCCGTCATGGGTGGCCCCCAGCTCGGTGGAGTGATGTCGATCATCCGCCGCACCGCCGCAGCGCGGTCGGGCGCCGACTACGACGATGCAGAGGACGCACGGGTGCGCCGTGAGATCGAAGAGATGATCGAGACCCAGTCGAGCGCGGTGTACGCCACCGGGCGCCTGTGGGACGACGGGATCATCGACCCGCGGCACACCCGCACCGTGCTGGGGTTGGCCCTGTCGGCCACCCATTCGGCCCCCGTCGTCGGCGCGACCCGATTCGCTCCCTTCCGGATGTGAGGAAACAACCGTGAGCAGTACCCGAATCACCACCCTTCTCGTCGCCAACCGCGGGGAGATCGCACGACGGATCATCCGCAGCGCCCGCGCCTTGGGTATCCGCACCGTCGCGGTCTACTCGGATCCGGACGCTCGATCCCCGCACGTTCTCGATGCCGACCTCGCCGTCGCCCTCGGCGGAACCACGAGCACGGATTCCTATCTGCGCGCGGACAAGATCATCGACGCTGCCCGCCGGGCGGGTGCCGACGCGATCCACCCGGGATACGGATTCCTCTCCGAAAACGCGGAATTCGCCGAGTCCTGCCGGCAGTCCGACATCCTGTTCGTCGGGCCCTCACCGGAGTCGATGCGCAGCATGGGGCTCAAGGACCAGGCGAAGGCGATCGCCCGTCGTGCCGGAGTTCCGGTCCTGCCGGACGCCGAAATCACCGGTGACGATCCCACCGCGTGGGCTGCTGCTGCCCGCGACGTCGGATTCCCCCTGTTGGTGAAGGCCACCGCCGGCGGTGGCGGCAAGGGAATGCGGCGGGTCGACGATCTCGACGCACTCGTCGACGCGGTCGCCGGCGCCCGCCGGGAAGCGGCCAGCTCGTTCGGCAACGCGACGGTATTCCTCGAGCGGTACCTGGACAAGGCCCGGCACATCGAGATCCAGGTGTTCGGCGATGTGCACGGTTCGGCGGTGCATCTCGGTGAACGCGAATGCTCCGTGCAGCGCCGGCACCAAAAGGTGCTCGAAGAGGCACCCTCGCCGGTGGTCGGGCCCGAACTGCGAGACAAAATGGGTGCGACCGCGGTCTCTCTGGTCCGCGAACTGGGCTACCTCGGTGCCGGCACGGTCGAGTACCTGCTCGACGATCGCACAGGTGAGTTCTTCTTCCTCGAGATGAACACCCGTCTGCAGGTCGAACATCCGGTGACCGAGGAAGTCACGGGCCTGGATCTGGTGGCGCTGCAGCTGCGGGTCGCGCAGGGCCAAGCGTTGGGTATCGAGCAGGCAGATGTCATGCGGCGCGGCCACGCGATCGAGGTCCGGCTCTACGCCGAAGATCCCGCCCGCGACTTCCTACCCACCCCGGGGCCTCTGCATCTGTGGGAGTACCCGGAGCGTCCGGGCTTGCGCTACGAAGTCGGTGTGGCTGCGCCCGGTGAGGTATCGGCGTACTACGACCCGATGATGGCGAAGATCATCGCCCATGCCGAGAGCCGCGAGGAGGCCGCCGCCGCGCTTGCCTCGGCGCTCGATGCCACGCGGATTCACGGTCTGGTGACCAACCGGGCTTTTCTCGCTGCCTTGCTTCGCGACCCCGACTTCCTTTCCGGCGCAACGTGTACGGACTTTCTCGATCACCATCCAGAGCTCATGGATCCGGCTCCGGCCACCCCGGCGGTGGTGCACCTGGCGGCCGGGTTGGCGGCGGCGGTTGCGCGGCGCCGCTCCGCAGTCCCGGCGACCGGGTTCGCCGCTCCCGGGTTCCGGACCCTTGCCACGGAAATGTTGACCTCGGCGGTGTGGCAGCCTGTCGGGCAGGATCCCGTCCCGGTCGCGTATCGCGTGGCCGCACCGTCCGGGGACACCGAACTCGTTCTCGAGGTGGATGGCACACGCCGCCGCTTCGACCTGATCGATCTTGACGTCGACGGTGTCCGGGTGCGATACGACGGCGTCGACTATCCGTGTGCCGTTGCCACCCATCGGGACGGCTCGGTGTGGATCAACGATGCGACCAGCCAGTCCGGCTGGATACCGGAACCACGCCTGCCCGACCGCACCGCGCTGGCCATATCCGCCGCGGGCCCAGTCAGTGAAATGCCCGGCACCGTCGTCGACATCCTCGTCAGCGAGGGCGAGACCGTGGCAGCCGGCCAGAAACTGGTCGTCCTCGAAGCGATGAAGATGGAGCACCCCGCCCTGGCCGGCGCCGACGGAGTGGTTCAGAAGATCAACGTGTCGGTGGGTCAGTACGTCGACGCGCAGACCGAACTGGTGACGATCGGCGCCGAGGGGGAATCATGAGTGAGACAACACCGTTGCGCATCGCCAACTGCTCCGGCTTCTTCGGCGACCGCGTGTCCGCAGCCCGCGAGATGATCGACGGCGGCCCGATCGACGTGCTCACCGGCGACTGGCTCGCCGAACTGACCATGGGGCTGCTGGCCAAGCAACAACTGCGCAAACCCGGTTCCGGCTTCGCGCGCACCTTCGTCACCCAACTCGACGACGTGCTCGGCGATTGCCTCGACCGCGGCATCAAGATCGTGTCCAACGCCGGCGGGCTCGATCCGCACGGTTGCGCCGCCCAGGTCGCCGCAATCGCCGAGCGACTCGGCCGCACCGTGCGAGTCGCCGTCGTCGACGGTGACGACGCCACCGAAGTGTTCGCTCGTGAACGTGCCGGCGGCTGGGACGCTCCACACCTGGATTCCGGCCAGGCGCTGGCCGCCGACGTCGACCCGATCGTCGTCAACGCCTACCTCGGGGCCTGGGGAATCGTCGAAGCCTTGCGGGCAGGGGCCGACGTGGTGATCACCGGCCGCGTCACGGACGCCGCCGTCATCGTCGGCCCGGCAGCCTGGCGTTTCGGCTGGGACCGAACGGAGTGGGATGCGCTGGCCGGGGCGGTCGCCGCGGGCCACGTCATCGAGTGCGGCGCACAGGCCTGCGGAGGCAACTACTCGTTCTTCACCGAAATTTCGGACATGAGCGAGGTGGGATTCCCGATCGCCGAGATCTACCCGGACGGCTCTTCCGTCATCACCAAACACCCCGGCACCGGTGGTGCCGTCACCACCGAGACGGTCACGGCGCAGCTGCTGTACGAGATCGACGGTCCCCGCTACGCGAACCCCGACGTGATCACCCGACTCGATACCGTGCACCTCGAAGCGGTCGGTGTCGACCGCGTACGCCTGTCCGGTGTCCGCGGGGAGCCGGCCCCGGCGACCGTCAAGGTCGGCGCGGTGTTGTCCGGCGGATGGCGCAACGAGACCACCTTCGTTCTCACCGGAACCGAAATCGAGAAGAAGGCCCGCGTCGTCCAGGATGCGCTGTGGCGGCGTATTCCGGACGGAGAGAAGGCCTTCGACAGTGTCACTGTGCGTCTGCTGCGCGCCGATCGGTCCGATCCCGCCACGATGGAACAGGCCGTCGCACTGCTGACGATCACCGTCACGGGTGCGGACCGTCAGCGGGTGAGCCGGTTCTCCCGCGCGGCGGTGGAGATCGGACTGGCGACCTATCCGGGCGCGTACTTCACCGCCCCACCGGGAAACGGCACCGAATTCACCGTATTCTGGCCTACCCTCATGCGGTCCGACTTCTTCGACCAGCGCGTCACCCTCGGCGAGAACACCTGGACCGTGCCCGCCGCCCCGTCGTCGGCGGAACTGCCCGCCATCGACCGGCCGATCCCGCCGACCGCGAAGACATTCGACGGACCGACGCAACGGCTGCCGCTCGGCACGCTCCTGGGGGCACGCTCGGGCGATAAGGCCGGCAACGCCACCCTCGGCGTGTGGGCCCGCAACGACGAAGACCACACATGGCTGCGTTCGTGGTGGAGCGAGGACACCGTGCGGGAGCTGGTACCCGAAGCGGCGGGCTGCGAGCTGCGACTGTGGGAGCTCCCGCTCCTGCGCGCCTGCGGTGTGACCCTCGTCGGGTTGCTCGGTCGCGGCGTGGCAGCCAATCCGCAGCTCGATTCCCAGGCCAAGGGCCTGGGCGAATATCTGCGCGCCAAGCACCTCGACATCCCGACTGCCCTACTGCCCTTGGAGACCCGATGACCTCCGCGAACGATCTTTGGAACACCGACGAGCGTCGCGCTCTGCGTGAGGCGGTGCGGGGCTTCACCCGTCGCGAAATCGTGCCGAATCTCCCGGCATGGGAGGACGCCGGTGAATTACCCCGGTCCCTGCACGAGAAGGCCGCCGAACTCGGGCTGCTGGGTTTCGATTTCCCCGAGAAGGCCGGCGGGGAGGGGGACTTCATCGACCTGATGATCGCCAACGAGGAAATCATCCTTGCCGGCGGAAGCACGGGGGTCACCTCGGCGTTGTTCTCCCACACCATCGGCGCGTCCCATATCGCAGCCGCCGGGGATCCGTGGCAGCTCGACGAGTTCGTCCGTCCCGTCGTGGCCGGCACCAAGATCGCCTCTCTGGGCATCACCGAGCCCGGCACCGGCTCGGACGTCGGCTCCATCACCACCCGTGCGGTGCGGGAGGGTGACGAGTACGTGCTCACGGGCGGAAAAACGTTCATCACCTCGGGGACCCGCGCCGACTTCGTCACGGTCGCCGCCCGTACCGGCGGTCCGGGCCATCGCGGAGTCTCGTTGCTGATCGTCGAATCCGATCGGCCGGGCTTTACCGTCGCGTCCAAGCTGAAGAAGATGGGCTGGCTGTGCTCGGACACCGCGGAGCTCGTTTTCGACCAGGTGCGGGTGCCTGTCCGCAATCTCGTCGGGCAGGAGAACACCGGTTTCCTGCAGATCATGCAGCGCTTCGAATCCGAGCGGCTCACCCTGGCGGTGCAGGCGGTGGCGACCGCGGAACGCTGCGTCGGTTTGGCCAAGGAGTACGCGACGGTCCGCACGACGTTCGGTGTACCGATCGCCGACCGGCAGGTTATCCGTCACAAGCTTGCAGAGATGCAGCGGCGGACGATGGTGGCACGCACCTATGTGCGGGATGTGACCGCCCGGTGGGCGGCCGGTGAGGATGTCGGCGCGGAGGTGGCGATGGCGAAGAACACTGCCGTCGAGGCGTGCGACTTCGTGGTCGACGAGGCGGTGCAGATCCATGGCGGCATGGGATACATGCGTGAGACCGAAGTCGAGCGGCATTATCGCGATTCGCGCATCCTGGGGATCGGTGGCGGAACGAACGAGATCATGAACGAGATCATTGCCAAGCGGCTGCTGGGCGCACCCAAGACAAGCCGGTGACCGCGGCGGATACGGTCGGCCGGCGGTCGCTGGTGCGCAGCACGGTCACCGAGGGCGTGGCCACCGTGACTCTCGATTCTCCCGGCAACCGCAACGCGCTGTCCGCGGGTCTGTGTGCCCAGCTTCTTGCTGCGCTGACCACGGTGGTACAAGACGACGAGGTCCGGGTCGTGGTGTTGACCCACACCGGTCCGGTGTTCTGTGCCGGTGCGGATCTGAAGGAGGACCCGGAACGCAAGGCCGCCGCTGCGCGGGATTTCTCCGCCGTTCTCGAGTTGCTGTGGACCTGCCCGAAACCGGTGGTCGCTCGCCTCGCCGGTCCGGTGCGCGCCGGTGGCACCGGACTGGTCGCGGCCTGTGATTTCGCCGTCGCGGTGGACACCGTCAGTTTTGCCTTCACCGAGGTACGGATCGGGGTCGTCCCCGCGGTCATCTCGGTCCCGCTGCGGCATCGAGTCGTGCCCCATGCGCTGTACCGGCTGTTCCTGACCGGTGAGACATTCGATGCCCCTCACGCGGCGAGCATCGGTTTGCTCAGCGCGGTGGCCCCGGTCGACGGCCTCGATGCCGAAATCGATCGTCTTGTCGAGATGCTGCTGTTGAGCGGACCGCAGGCGTGGACCGGAACCAAACAACTTCTGCGGTCCGGTTCCGAGTCGATTACAGCGGAACTGTCTACTATGCAAGAACTTTCGGCGCAATACTTCCGTTCCGACGAGGCCCGAGAAGGCATTCGATCATTCGCCGAACGGCGCCGTCCGGCTTGGGCGCTACGCAGCTGAGTTGTCACCTCGACGCGGTGGGTCCGTGAAACCAAGACTCTAGGAGAAGACATGCAAGGCGGAATCGGGGACTGGATCACACGGCGCGCCCATCGCCGACCCCACGCACCGGCACTGATCGACGGCGACAGTGGCCGCACGGTGTCGTATGTGGACCTCGAGCGTGACGTGGCCGCCATGGCGGCTTCCCTCCACGAACTCGGAGTGCGCCGCGGGGACCGTATTGCGATCTTGATGGAGAATTCCATCGACTTCGTTTACGTCCTGTTCGGCGCGGCGAACCTCGGTGCCATCGTCGTCCCGATCAACTTCCGGCTCAGTGGGCGGGAGGTCCGGCACATTCTTGCTGATTCCGGCGCCCTCGTGCTCGCGGTGTCCGACAGATTCCGTGACCTGGCAACGGACGCGCTGGCCCAGGGTGAACACGGCGTGCGACGGATCCTCGTCGAAACCGACGGCGCCGCGATCGGTGACCATCCCGTCTCCACGCTCGGCGAACTGCTCACGGCGGAGGCGCGGCGCGGCCCCGATCCGCTCATTCGTGCCGAGGACACGTGCGTGATCATGTACACCTCCGGCACGACCGGCACGCCCAAGGGCGCCATGCTCACGCACGGGAACATGCAGTGGAATGCGTTCAACATGGCCACGGTGGGCAGCGGGCTGTCGAGTTCTACCGCGACCATCGCGGTGGCGCCGATGTTTCACATCGGTGCGCTCGGGTTGTCGGTGCTGCCCATCCTCTACGCCGGGGGCACCGTGATCACGGTGCGCGCGTTCGATCCACATCGGACCCTGGAGTTGATGCAGCGGTACCGCACCACGACTCAGTTCATGGTGCCGGCGATGTGGGCGGCGCTGTCGAAGGTGCCGGATTTCGACTCCTACGACGTCTCGACGATGCAGTACGTGCTGTGCGGCGGCGCTCCCTGTCCGCTTCCGGTGATCGAGTTCTACCAGCAACGCGGCTGGATGTTCCTGGAAGGGTTCGGGATGACCGAGGCTTCGCCGAACACGCTGTTACTCGATGAGGAGTCGGTGGTCTCGCACGCCGGTTCGGTCGGTCGGCCGTTCATGCACGTCGACGTGCGGATCGTCGACAACGAGGATCACGACGTTGCGGTCGGTGAGGTCGGCGAACTGGTGCTGCGCGGCCCGAACATTTTCGCGGGGTATTGGGGCCGGCCGGTGGAGACGGCCGAAGCCACCCGTGGGGGCTGGTTCCACACCGGCGATCTCGGACGTGCCGATGCCGAAGGCTTCATCACCTTGGTGGACCGGAAGAAAGACATGATCATCTCCGGGGGAGAGAACGTCTACCCGATCGAGGTGGAGCAGGTCCTCTACCGTCACCCCGCAGTCTCGGAGGTCGCCGTCATCGGCGTCCCGGACGAGAAGTGGGGGGAGACGGTCGTCGCGGTGGTGGTGCTCGGGGACGGCAACAACGACATCGACGAAGCGGGCCTGATCGACTACACACGCAGCCGTATCGCCCACTTCAAATGCCCGCGTCGCGTGGTGTTCGTCGACGAACTGCCTTACACGGCAACGGGAAAGCTCCTCAAACGTACTCTGAGGGAACGCTTCACCGGTGTGGGGGCAACCGTGCACCGCTGAGTGGCGCGCGATATCCGCCCCTTGCGTCGGAGTCGACGTGCCGCGTGAGGGCGTTCCCGTCCTGCATCCGCAGCGTCGTCGATGAGCTGACTTGTATGTCATATCATCGACAAACGGGTGGGCCGCAGCGAGCGGCGGAGCGATCCCCGGAAAGGAGACAAGCAATGGCACAGCCCGTACGAGCGACACCGTCGAGCACCGGGGTTGCGGCCGCATCCGGCAGCAAGGGCAACGGTGACGGTACTACGCCGGTACCCGTCCAGTCGCTCTCTGCTCGCGGCAAGAGAACCCGAGCCGCGCTCATTCAAGCGGCCCGGGACGCCTTCGAAGAGGTCGGCCTGAATGAGGCCCGGGTCGCCGACATCACACGGCGCGCGGAAGTTTCCTACGGCAGCTTCTACACCTACTTCGAGTCCAAGGAAGAGATCTTCCGGGAAGTGGTCAAACAGGTCACGGGGGAGATGTTCGAAGCCTCCGCGGTCGGTGACGCTGCCGGCTCCAGCCCTCGGGACCGCTTGGCGGCGGCCAATCGGCGTTATCTGCAGGCGTACGAGCGCAATGCGCGGATCATGGGTTTGATCGAGGAGGTGGCTCCGTACGACTCCTACTCCCAGGAGTTGCTCAAGGGCATTCGCGGTTTGTTCCTCGGGCGGATCGAAAATGGCGTCCGCCACCAACAGAAGGACGGTCGCCTCGATCCGGATCTCGATCCTCGGGTCGTCGCCCGAATTCTCGGTGGGATGATCGAGCAGGTGGCACGGTTGTCGTTCATCCAGGGCGAGCCCTACGACGAGGACGTCGTCGTCCACACCCTGACCACCTTGTGGTCGAACGCGGTGGGGTCCGTGCCCGACGAGTGAGCGTGGTTCGCGAGCGGAACCTCCCGGGTCGTGATCGATACCATGTAAGCCACTGGTGGACGGAGGTGCAATGGACCTGCGACAACTGCAGTACCTCGTTGCCGTCGCCGAGGAAGGTAGCGTGCGCCGGGCAGCCCGGCGTCTTTACATGGCGCAGCCACCTCTGTCGCAAGCGTTGCTGCGGCTCGAACGCGACTTGGGTGTCGAACTCTTTACCCGGACCAGCAAGGGCGTGATTCTCACCGATGCCGGCCGAGAACTGGTCGGCCGGGCCCGTGAGATCCTGCACCAGGTCGAGGACGCCAGATTCGCGGTGCAGTCGACGGCTTCGGATGAGAGCACAACCTTGCGAATCGGGGCGGTGGCCGGGCCGCTGTCCGCAGGTGAGCTCACCAGGCCCATCCTCGATGCGTTCCGTGCTCTCCATCCTGAGGTCACCGTCAAACTGCGGGACACCAGTTTCGCCGATCAGGTCGACCTGATTGCCAGCGGAGTTATCGATGTGGCGCTCGTGCGGTGCCCCATCGTGCACGATGAAGTCGAGGTTATCCCGATCGCGGCGGAGCCACGAGCACTCTTCGTGCGCAGTACACACGAATTGGCTTCCGAGAAAGTACTTTCCGTCGACGACGTGACCGGCTATCCGATGCTCGCCCTCGATGCGCCGGAGTGGTTTTCGGGCTTCTGGCAGCTGGATCCCGAACGTGGACACTCGCTGGTCGACGCGCGACTCGCGCCGGTATCGACCGTGCAGGGCATCCAACTGGCGTTGGCGGCCTCGCAGACCGTCGTGACCGGTTGTGCCACGATGGCGCGTTTCGCTCCCTCCCCGTTGATTCGTGCCATCGAGTTGCCTGATGCGAGTCCGTCGGTGATCGGGGTCGCGTACCGGCGTGGCGAGACCAGGTCGATCGTTCGATCGTTCCTCGACGCGGCAGCGATGGCGGCCGCCGAGAACATCGCTGTACTTCCGAACGCCACGAGCAGCGTCTGATCCTGCCCGCCCGGTTCGGCAAGATTGTCCTTGCCCGACTTCTGCGGGCGCGACCCCTTGACCATTTACTTGACATACGTGTCAAATAGATAGGTAGACGCTTGCCCGTCACATTCTTTTGCGCTTCTTCGTCAACCGAGAGGTCACACAAATGCACCCCAACAGCGACCCGGCCTGGCTTCAGGGATCGGGAGTCGTCGTCACCGGCGCAGGCAACGGCATCGGCCGAGNACTCGCACAACGACTGGCCCGCGCCGGAGCGCGGGTGGTCGTCAACGACCTCGACGCCCAGGCATGCATCGCCGTCGCCGACGAAATCGGCGGATACGCCGTACCCGGCGACGCGGCGACCGAAGGTGGCGTACACGAGCTGCTCGTGCAGGCACGACAGGCGATCGGTTCGATCGATGTCTTTTTCGCCAATGCGGGCATCGAGACCGGCACGAACGACACAGAAGCCGCCTGGGAACGATCGTGGGACGTCAATGTCATGGCCCATGTGCGTGCCGTGCGAGAGCTCTTGCCCCAGTGGTTGGAGCAGGGCAGGGGCCGACTCGTGGTCACCGCTTCGGCCGCGGGCCTGCTCACTATGCTCGGGTCCGGGCCATACTCGGTTACCAAACATGCGGCGGTTGCACACGCGGAATGGGTCTCCGCTACCTACGGGGACCGTGGCATCACAGTTCAGTGCCTGTGCCCGCAGGGTGTCCGAACCCAGATGCTGCCCACCGACGAGGTCGGCGACGTGGTGGTCGGTAAGGGGGTCCTCGAAGCCGAACAGGTCGCCGACGATGTGATCAGCGCTCTCGGTGACGACCGGTTCTACATTCTCCCGCACCCGGAAGTGGCGCAGTACTACGCCACACGAGCCACCGAACCGGACCGATGGCTCCAGGGAATGCGACGCTTGCAACGGAAAGTCGATGACGCCATCTTCGTTCGCGCTGCACAACCCGACGTGTCGCTGATCGAAGAAACGACAGGAACAGAACTGTGAACCAGCTTGCGCACCTCATCGACGACCTCGAAGCCGAGCAGATGGCTCTCGACGAAATCGTGGCAACCTTCGGTAACGATGAATGGAACCGACTCACCCCCGCGGAAGGGTGGACGAGCCGGCACCAGATTGCTCACCTCGCCTTCTTCGACACGGCCGCGGAGATGTCGCTCACCGATCCCGACGCGTTCGCCGAGCAGCGACGTCGAGCAGATCAGGATCCGGATGCATACAGCGTCGCGGTGCTCGAACCTCTGCTCGAACTGTCCTCCGAGCAGCTCCTCGACACGTGGCGGCAGGGTCGCCGATCACTCCTGCACGCGTTTCGGTCGGCCCCGACCGGTACGCGCCACCCGTGGTACGGGCCTTCGATGAGTCTGGCATCGATGGTCACCGCCCGACTGATGGAGACGTGGGCGCACGGGCAGGACGTAGCCGACACTGCCGGCACTGCGCGTGCGGTGACGTCGCGGTTGGGGCACATTGCCCGGATTGCTTGCCTTGCATTCCCCTTCAGCTTCACCAACCGCGGAATGTCGGTGCCGGATACCGGCGTGCGCGTGTGTCTGTCGGTTCCCTCGGGTGGGGCATGGGAGTTCGGTGAGGAGGGCCTCGAGGATTCGGTCAGTGGGCCGATCGAGGACTTCTGCCTGGTGTTGACCCGTCGGCGCCACGTGGCTGATACCGATCTGATCGTCACCGGACCGATTGCCAGGGAATGGATGACGCTCGGTCAGGCCTATGCGGGACCTCCCGGGCATGGGCGGACCCCTGGTCAATTTGCGCAGTCGAAGTCTTTGCGCAGTCGAAGTCGCTGAGTGGTGGCGGGAGGCACAAGAACGCATAGGCGTGACGGAACGCATAGGCGTGAGGTCGTCCCCTGGATGGGAGCACACCCACCGCGACAAGGCGGGTGCTGGACGTCAGGCTCAGGTCCTGGCTCGATAGTTGATGTGCTTGTCATTCCCTGATCTGCCATCTTCCTGGAGTGATACCGAATCAGTCTCGCTCAATTCGGGCCAGCTACTGACATCTTGGTCACATATGGGGGATGGTAATGACGTGGACGTGAAGTTCTGTGGTAGAGGGCGCTGAGTCCGGCGAGTTTCGGGCATCCCCTTCCGGCACGTCGGCAGCAAGAGACCTCGATCGGCTGCAAGCAAACATCAGGAGTAGGCATGCCATCATTTGGAGTTCAGACACCCGAGTTTCCCTCGACAGGATGCGCGCTGGTATTCGGCGCCACCGGCGGAATCGGCGCCGCCACAGCAGGATTGCTGGCCGAACGCGGTTGTGACGTGGTGATGACCTACCGATCCCGAGAAGCGGACGCGGAGAAACTCGCCGGCTCGATCCGGGAGCTGGGACGCACGGCGACAGCTTTGTCCTGCGACGTGACCGACCGCGAGTCCGTGGCCGCCGTCGTAGACGCCGCGGTAGCCGAGCATGGGCGGATCCACACCGTGGTTTCAGCTGCCGGCCTGGTTTTTCGCACCCGGCCGCTGATCGAGTTCACCGACGACGAATTCGCGGGCGTAATCCAAACCGATGTGATCGGCTTCTTCAATATCGCCAAGGCGGCTGTACCGGTGCTGCGAGCCGGGGGCGGTGGCTCGATCACTGCGCTGATCACCACGGCAGTGGACCGCACGGTTCCCACCGACGCATTGTCCGCCACGCCTAAGGCTGCGGTGGCCATGATGATGCGGATGCTGGCCACAGAGGAGGCCGCCAACGGCATTCGGGCCAACGCGGTCGGGCCCGGCGTGGTCGAGGGTGGAATGGTCCCCCCGATGCGTGACGCCGACAATGCCACACGCGATCTGCTGGAACTCGCGGTGGGACAAACGCCCTTGGCGCGCCTCGCGCTCCCGGAAGAAGTCGCAGAGGCGATCGCCTTCCTGGCCTCGAGCAAGGCCTCCTACATCACCGGACAGCGCCTGATGGTCGACGGCGGACTCGCCACCTGAGCAAGTCGCCGTCACCTCGCTGTAGGTGTTCGTGTTGCCCCGAGCTCTCGACGGCCGAGCAACTCGGGTGCCTCTCGGTCACGTCGTTCACCGATTGCCAAGTACGAAAGAAGGACTGTCATGAAAGCATGGATGTTCAACGGTTTGGGCAACACCCTCGAACTCGTCGAGCAGCCGGACCCGATCCCGGGTCCGGGTGAGGTCGTCGTCGATCTCAAGGCCGCCGGCCTGTGTCACAGCGATGTCGGCATCACCGACGGCACGCTGACAGAAGTCCTGGGCTTTACACCCATCATCCTGGGACACGAGGCTGCCGGCATCGTCTCCGCCGTCGGAGAAGGGGTGACCGATGCTGCGGTCGGCGACCGTGTCGCGATCAGTGCGATGGGAGACGGAAAGAGCGGTGTCATCGGCCAGAAGACGATCGGCATCGGCCGCCATGGCGCGTACGCCGAAAAGACGCTCACTCCGGCCAGCGAACTCATTCCCATTCCCGATCAGGTTCCGTTCGTCCAGGCTGCCGCAGCAACCGATGCCGGAATGACTTCTTACCATGCAGTTTTCGCCCGCGGCGGATTGCGCCCGGGCATGAAGGTCGGCATCATCGGCCTCGGCGGACTAGGTATGACGGGCGCCCGCATGGCAGTTCTCGGCGGCGCCGAAGTTTACGCTGCCGAGATCAACCCCGAGGTGCACGCCGCAGGCATCGAGCGGGGCGTCAAGAAGGTCGTCAACGACGTCACCGAACTCGCGCCCTTCGAGCTCGACCTGATCGTGGACTTTGCAGGATTCGGAACCACTACGGCCGGCGCGATCACGGCAATCCGGCACGGGGGCCGGATAGTCCAGGTCGGTGTAGGACAGCAGGAAGCAACGATCAACACATATATGTTGGCGATGAAGGACCTGGACCTGGTCGGATCTGTGGGCGGTACCCCAGAAGATACCGTCGAGGTCATCAAATTCATCGCTTCCGGGGGCCTGACGATCGCCACCAGAACAATTGGATTCGACGCTATTCCGGCCGGCTTGGAAGAACTGGCCCGGGGTGTGAAAGGCCAACGGCTGGTAGCCACCATCAACGAGTGACCCTGTAGATCGAGAGTTCCCTGATCTGGAATGGGCCCGGAAGCTGCGAGTGCTTCTCGGATCGAGGACCACCCGGCAAGAAAGAAATCTCGCGGACAACGAACTGCTCGCGATTGCGCAATTCGGCACCGGTCGGCGTGCGCTTCCGACCCGGAGAGTTGCTGCACCGATCGACGCCTGGATCCGCATGCGCTGTGTGGGCACCTGACCGTAGCCGCCGTGGACGACCGGCATAGGGCCCGCACCGCTCTCGGGAGCGTCACTGTCCTGTACCCGGAAAAGCCATGACATGCGGGCCGCAAGAAATGCCCGAGTGGCCGACTTGGGCATCTCCATGCATCGTTACTCACGCGCCCGCCCGGCTCCGGGATCCATGTGCGGGATCCATCAAACATGCTTGCGGTAGCCGATACTCGCTAACTCCATGACAGATGCTATGGGCCTCCGATGTTCTCCCATCGATAGCGGGGATGCGCACCCGCAGCTGGAGGGGATGGCCTGCCACCGGCAGATCGGTCACCGACCGCACGATGGTGTCCCGGTACCGGCCGAGGTTTCCGCACCGTGGGCACCGGTCGGGTCCGTCGACGAGCAGATCGTGGAATACGACGGTGATCTCGTTGTCGAGGGCAACATCGGTGATGGTCACGCCGAGTTCGATGGTGCGCATGATCGAACTCGGCGACGATCGTGGCGGGCAGGCAAGTAGGCTCGGACACTGGGCTCCCCGTGTGGTCGCGATGTGTGGCGGAGGAACCTTCATCTTCGACTGCCCGGGGGCCCGTCTTACGGCAACGGGCACCAGCCTCAACCTCGGATCTTCACGCCTCCTGCTGCACTCCATTTCCGGAAGAGCCGGTTTTGAGGAACCGCAGGAACTCCTGGTGCCGACGCTGGTGCTGGCCGATGACCTTGACCGGTGGCAAGGTCCGGTGTTGCAAACAGAGCGAGGAACTTATGTTGTGGCGTGGGCCCCACGCCCGTGGTCATCTTCCGCGAAGTCTCGCAGTTCTTCTTGGAGCATCGGCGAGGAAGAACCGACTGACAGGGGTCCGGGACTGTGCGAACTCATTCGTCCGCAGTGCACTCGGCGGAATCATCGAACTCTTGACTACAGCCAGTGCGCTGGGATGTCACGGGCTCCGCCCGGCGACGGTCAGGAATTGCTCGTTCTAGCCTCGGGCTTTCGCGGAGATAGCGAACCGACCGAGTGTCGCATGCAAAGAATGGTGCTCTGAACTGCGAAGATGTGACTTGTCTAGGGTCATATCCGCCGCAGTTCGAGGAGCACCATTCCGGTGAGCAAGTCTACGTGCCCCTACCCACGCGTGTCCGCATCGGCCACCGGAACCGGCGTCGTGTCCCATGCCGGCGCGGCTCTGCTGCTGCGCACCGCGGAGAAGACCGGCCTCGCTGGGGCGTTGACGACCGAGCTCGCACCGTATCGAAAACCGCTGGCCCGACACGATCCCGGCAAGATCGTGCTCGATCTCGCGACGGCATTGGCGATCGGCGGGGACTGCCTCGCCGACATCGCACAACTGCGGGCGCACCCGGAGATCTTCGGTGCGGTGGCCTCGGATCCCACCGTCTCCCGCCTGATCAGCGTGTTGGCCGCTGACGCCGACACCGCGCTCGCCGCGATCGGCCGGGCCCGCGCCACCGCCCGAGCCCACGCCTGGGCCGCTGCCGGCACATCGGCTCCCGACCACGCCATCGACGAAGCCCATCCGCTGGTCCTCGACATCGATGCCACCCTGGTCACCGCGCATTCCGAGAAGGAACAGGCCGCTCCGACGTTCAAGCGTGGCTTCGGTTTCCATCCGTTGTGCGCGTTCGTCGACCACGGCACCGGCGGTACCGGTGAACCCGTCGCGATGCTGCTGCGGCCGGGCAACTCCGGGTCGAATACTGCCGCCGATCACATCACCGTGGTGCAGGACGCACTCGCGCAGTTGCCGTTCGACCCGACATATCGGGCCGGGAAGAAGGTGCTGGTGCGCGTCGACGGCGCCGGCGGCACCCACGGATTGATCGAGTATCTGACCAAGCGCAGGCTCTCGTACTCGGTCGGATTCGGGTTGACCGACGCCCACGCCGAAGCGATCGACCTGGTTCCTGACCAGGCGTGGACCCCGGCCTACGATTCCGACGGCCAGGTCCGCGACGGGGCCTGGGTCGCCGAGATCACCGACCTGCTCGATCTGTCGACGTGGCCGGAAGGCATGCGGGTGATCGTCCGGAAGGAGAGGCCGCATCCGGGTGCACAGTTGCGGTTCACCGACCGCGACGGGCTACGCCTGACCGCGTTCGTCACCAACACCCGCCGAGGCCAACTGCCCGATCTGGAGCTGCGGCACCGGCGTAGGGCTCGGTGCGAGGACCGGATCCGAGCAGCGAAAGTCACCGGGTTGCAGAATCTTCCGTTGCACGGTTTCGATCAGAACCGGATCTGGTTGGCGCTCGTGCAACTCGCATGCGAGCTGCTCGCGTGGATGCAGATGCTCGCGTTGACCGAGGTTCCGGCACGGCGGTGGGAACCGAAACGGCTGCGGCTGCGGTTGCTGTCGATCGCCGGCCGGGTCGCCCGGCATGCCCGCCGTGTTCGTCTGCGACTGGCTGCGACAGCGCCGAGTGTCGATCTTCTCGTGGCCGGCCTGAACAGACTTGCAGCGCTACCTGCGCCCACGTGACCTGCACGTACCTGCTTCATCGAGACGAAAGGAAACGACTTCCGGGGCCGTGGACCTCGGCGTCACCCGACCGTGTCGGGCACTCGACCGTGGACACCCACCGGATCCGCGGTTTCCACACCCAGTCCGAAACTGTTCAGGCCGGCACGCCGGACTCAAGAAAGGATAGTGCCCCGTGGAGTGGTGGACTTCGGATCGGCTCTGCAGTACACGTAGCGATCAACGAGTCATGCTGAATACTATGCTGTTTCGCTCGAGCCGGTCAACGACAACGCCGGTTCGGTAGCGTGTTCCTTCGCGGCGATCACCGCACGGAACTCGTCCATGCTCACATCCGAAACATACCGGCGGGTGACCTGCCACTCGTCGTGCTGCTCGATCACCACCGCGGTCGCCAACCGCAGGAACGCCGCCGGGTTCGGAAAAATCTCCACGACATCGGCTCGACGCTTGATTTCCTTATTCAACCGCTCAATTGGATTGTTGGACCAGATTTTTTGCCAATACGCCTTCGGAAACGCGGTGAACGCCAGCACATCGTGTTTGGCCGCTTCCATCAACGCCGCCACCTTCGGAAACGACCCGGAGAAGGTATCGGTGACCTGATCCCACTGCGCGGCCACCTCGACCGGGTCGGTGTGCGCGAAAATCGTCTTGACCGCCGCCATCACCGGTGGCACGTGCTTCGCCGCCACCGCAGCTCGGATATTCCGCATGAAATGCACCCGACACCGCTGCCACGATGAACCCGCGAACTGCTGCATCACAGCAGCTTTGAGCCCACTGTGCGCATCAGAGATCACCAGATGCACCCCCGACAGACCACGGGCCTTGAGGCTGGTGAGGAACTCGCGCCAGAACTCGTAGGATTCACTGTCCCCGACCGCGGTGCCCAACACCTCGCGGGTGCCGGCGATCGACACCCCGGTCGCGACCACCAACGCCTGCGACACCACGTGCGCACCCACCCGAACCTTGCAGAACGTAGCGTCGAGAAACACGTACGGAAAGCTCGTGTGCGTCAGCGTGCGCTCCCGGAACCGGGCGATCTCGGTATCGAGGCCGGCGCAGATCCGCGACACCTCCGACTTCGAAATCCCGGATTCGACCCCGAGAGCACCGACCAGGTCGTCGACGCTGCGGGTCGATACGCCGTGCACATACTCTTCCATCACCACCGCGTACAGCGCCTTGTCGATGCGACGGCGCCGCTCCAGCAAGGATGGGAAGAACGACCCGGACCGCAGCTTGGGAATCTTGACGTCCACATCACCGCTGGTGGTCGACACCGTCTTCGTGCGATACCCGTTGCGGTGCGTGGTGCGGGTGGCGGTGCGCTCATACCGGCCGGCACCGAGTTTGTCGGTGGCCTCGGCTTCGATCAGCGCCTGCAGGCCGGTGCGGATCAGTTCGGCGAACACGCTGGCGCTGTCGGCGCCCTTGAGTGCGTCGAGCTGAGCGAGCAGTGCAGAATGATCGTGGGTCATCGCGTAGCTGCTTTCTGTGAGTCACTTTGGTCGGTAACTCGTTGATCACTACGCGATGGCCCACCCGCAGAGCGGGAACGACACGCCGCGGACCTGGCCGGATGCCCTCAGCCGATTCCCACCACTCCCCGGGACTTACCCCAAGAAAGATCGAGGCTAGTGTATTAATCCCGACCGACTCGCCAGTTTGGGGTTCAATCTACGACGAATCCGTCGTAGTTGTTCTCGGCGGATGCCAGACACTCCTTTCTGTATTCGCCCGCGCCACCGAAGTAGAAGAGGGATGCATGTGCCTTGCCTGGCACGTTGTCGCCGAAGAACCACGAACGCTTGCCCTTGGACAGCACTGTCGCATTGACGATCTGCGCTATATGGTCATTCCACGCTTCCGTCGCCTCGGGAGTCGCTTCAATCCGGTCGAGACCGTTGTCTCGGAGGGACTTGATTGCCTGTCCGATCCACTCAACGGCACCTTCGATGACTACCGGAATGTTGGCGAATGGCGTTTGTGGACCGGAAATCATGAACATATTCGGGAAGGCATCGACACCGATTCCGAGGTGTGTCCTCGGTCCGTGCTCCCACTTCTCCTTCAGAGTCACGCCACCCCGCCCTTGCACGTTCATATGGGTCAGGGCGCCGGTTCCTGCGTCGAACCCGGTGGCGAAGATGATCACGTCAGCTTCGTACTCATCGTTCCCAACACGGACCCCGTTCTCTGAGATCGCGGTGATCGGGTTGTTGTTGACGTCGACGAGCGAAACGTTGTCGCGGTTGAAGGTTTCATAGTAGAAGTGCCCGAGCGGAGGGCGCTTTCCGGCCAGTGGATAATCCTTGGGGCAGAGCATCTCTGCGGTTGCCGGGTCGTTGACGATCGCGCGAATTTTGTTCCGTACGAATTCGGAGGCGATTGCGTTCGATTCGTCGTTGACCAAGAGATCATCGAACGTCTCGAAGATGAACCGGAACCCACCGGCTTCCCAGCCTCCTTCGAGGATCTTCTGCTGTTCCTCCGGTGGGTAATCGGACATTACGCGTCCTGCGGGAGCCATGGCGAATCCGAAGAAATGTTGGCGGGCCATTGCCCAGATGGTGTCCAAGTTCGCGCGGATGGACTGGCGCTCGTCCTCCGTCAAGACGTAATTCCGACCCGGCATTACGTAGTTGGGTGTACGCTGAAAAACCGTCAGCTGCTCTGCCGTGAGGGCCACAATTGGAATAACCTGCACAGCAGTTGCGCCGGTTCCGATAACCGCGACCCGCTTTCCGGTGAGATCGACCTTTTCCTCGGGCCAATTTCCGGTTACATACCATTCTCCCTGGAAATTGTCGAGACCTTTAAAGTCCGGCTTGTATGGCAGCGACAACAGTCCTGAGGCCGGGATGAAGTACTTGCAGGTGTATGTTCCGCCTTGTTCGGTAGTAATCGTCCATTCATTGGACTGTTCATCATAGATCGCGGAGTCGACGCGTGTGTTGAAAAGGATATCCTTTCGCATGTCGAATCTACCGGCAACATACTTCAGATAGGCAAGAGCCTCAGGCTGAGTTGCGAACCGCTCAGACCAATCCCACTCATCCTGCAGTTCCTTCGAGAACGAGTACGCGTATACCCAGCTCTCGCTATCAGTGCGCGCCCCTGGGTAGCGGTTCCAGAACCAGGTCCCGCCAACTTCCGGTGCCGCTTCGATAACCTTGACCGAGAGACCTAGTTGCCGCAGCTCGTGGAGCATTCGCATTCCTCCGATGCCCGCCCCGACGACGACTGCATCGAACTCTTCGTTTCGGCTGTCCTTCTTTCCCTGGACAGCCTGGGTATGAACCGACACTTTCGTCTCCTTGTGATTGTTTGCGTATACGACTTCCCGCGGAAAGTGTTCCCCGCATCGATATTTCAGTTGAGCCCCAACCATGAACGGAGCCACGTCCCGGAATCGGCAATGGCCGAGTCCACTCCTGCGGGTCCGCCCGCGATGAATGTGAACGTGCTGTTGCTCCGAATATGTGCTGAATTCGAGTTCGACTCCTGCCGCATCGGCTCGGTCAACGACCCGCTCGGAATCGTTGAGCAGCGTCTCGGAGCCACCGGCGATCACCAGTGGCGGCGGCAATTCCGCGAGGTCGGCGGGTAGTTGAATTACGAAGCCCACCATCGCGGCCGGGAAGAGCTATCCGATTTCACGAGGCTTCAGCACTGTATTGGTTGCAAGACCGCCGCCGACGAGGTCACCAGCGGTAGCGATTCGATCGGCCTCGATCCCTTCTTTCCGCAGCTACTTACTTGCGCGGACGACGCCGTCGGACGCGCGCCACAAAGCCGGCATTCCGTCAACGTCGAGTGCAACGTACGACACACCCCAGGGCGCCTTCGTTCGAGTGGCGGGTTCTTCGAGCATGGGGCGCAGAGCAACAAGATCCATTCCCAGATCCGCGACCATTCGGTCAGTCATCGAATGATAAGTGGGTTCTCGGCACGGCAAATGGGTGCTTGCCATGAGTTTGTTCTTCCTCCAGCCTTACGCTGAGTCGTCTTCGGGATGTCGATACGAACCGGTGTGGCCCTGCACAGAACGCTATGCCGTATGTCACACTCCTGGTAGGCGGGCGATTGGTCTCACGTGCTGCGATTTTCGTATCGGCCCATCACCGGCACGGCACATCTCGCGCTTGACACGGGTGAGGGCTCTGTAGGATAGATCACAGTGATGGGATGGTTGTCGCTGGCGCCACGTCGTCCAGACGGTCAGGAGTGCACGAAGATGGACATGGATGTACGGCACATGAAGATGTTCGTTGCCGTAGCTGAAGAAGGCAGCATTCGTCGTGCGGCTCAGAAGTGCTTCACCGCCCAACCCCAGGTTTCGCAGGTTATTCGTAGGTTGGAGCGAGAGATCGGCGTGGACCTTCTCGAACGCTCTCACCGCGGTGTTGAGCTGACCCCCGCTGGTGTCGTCTTTCTCGATCAGGCGCGGCATCTCATCAGCAGATTCGATCACGCCGTCCAGATGGTCCGGGACACTGCGGTAGTGCGCCCCCTGGTCGTCGGTCTTATGGCTGGACAGATTGCGGCCGCAGAATTGACCGTGCCCATCATGAGGGCGTTCAAGACTGCATATCCTGGCGTACCTATCAAAATCCATGAGTGTACTTTCGAGGAGCAGTTCAGCGGACTGAGGGATGGCGACGTTGACATCGCACTTGTACGCCCGCCGTGCTCCGAAGATCGCCTTACCATTCTGCCGCTCTTCCACGAACCCCGGATGGTCTGCATGAGTAAGAGCCACCCACTCGCAGATGCAAGCAACCTATCTGTCGACGATATCCTCTACGAACCCATGATCGATATGGTCAATGTTCCTCGTAAATGGGTCGATTTCTGGCTCCTGAACGATATTCGTCAGGAACCCGGACAGACCCGCAGCACGCCAGCGGTGACAATAGCCGAACTGAAATTCACCCTGATGTTCGAGGATGTTCTCATGCCGATTGCGGGGAGCGCCTGGCGTATGGGCCTTGAAGACCCATCGCTCAAAGCTATTCCTCTGATCGATGCCACCCCATCCGAAATCGCTGTTGCATTTAACCCGGAGGAGACGAGGCCCGAAATTCGCGCCTTCGCAGACTGCGCCCGGGAAGTCAGCCGACTCATGATCGATCGCATTCCTGGGGGCGATCTCTGCGAGCTTTCCCGGTAGATATGCTATTGGCCTCAATCTTTCTTGAGTCCCGCGTGCCGGCCCGTTCGTTCGCGGAGTGCGCGGTGACCAGGTGGCGCCGAGGTCGACGATCGCGGATGTCCGGCGTCGATCTCATGGTCGAGAGCGTGTTCACCGACGGAGTCAACGGACAGCGTCGGGGACCACGAAGTTGACTCGCCCGCCAGAAAAGTGCTCCTCGAAACAGCGAATATCGGCCTTCGGTAAGCCATAGTATCCCAGTTCAGAGTGCTTTTCTTCATGATCAACGCGCGGCCGGGGTATGGCCAGTGTGAAAGCCCGAGGTTAGCTGGAACCAGCGCCCACTGTTGACTGTCGAGAACCCAACGACGCTGCGGCGTCCAACCTGAGTTGCACCAGTTTAGTGTGCCAACCCTGACCGGGGATTCGGGATTTCGAGGGAATCGAGGATGCTCGCGGCGTCGTCGGTGAGTGGATCGAGGGCGGTGTGCTCGTGGCCGGCGATCGTGACAGTGATTTCCTGCAGCGGACGCAGGCTACGCACGATCTTCCGGATCGACATCCCGGTCTCGGCCTGCAGGTAACGCGAGATCGCCAACGCGGCGAACACGATGGTCAAGTGCGCCTCGATCGAATCTCGCTTGTGACTGAAGATCGGTCTCGCCCGCAGGTCGGTCTTCGACATCCGAAATGACTGTTCGACCTGCCACAGATCGTGATACTTCTCCATCACTTCCCGCGGATTCATCAGTGATACAGGAACATTCGATACGTAACCTTTGAGTCCGACGAGGGAACGAGCCCTGGCGATACCGTCGGTATCGAGAGTCTTCCCCTTCGTGGTGGTCTTGACGAATCGCGGCGATCGGGCAGCTCGGGTCCCGTCGATGACGGACTTCGCTCGTTCCTCCTGAGCGTTGAGTGTCTGATTGTCCCGTACGGCGCGCTTGGTCGAGTACGCCCAGATCGCCCGCCACGCCGACGTGTCGACAGGGTCCCATACCGGTTCAGCGCGGCGTGCGATGTCGTTGACCACGCTCTTCGCGTGCCGTGGGGTGACGGTATCGATGACCTGCCCGTCGGTGAACACGTCGCCGTTCCAGTGGAAATGACTGGCCAGATCCGACGGTGCTTTCATCACTCGTGACCCGACGATGAACTTCAGTCCGGCAGCGTCGAGGTCTTTCAGGTTCGCCGCCGACAACATGCCGGCATCGGCGGCGATGACCATCTCCACGCCTTCGATGCCGTGACGCTTCTGGAACTGGCGCACGATCGGCACAATCGTCCGGGTCTCAGCGTGATTTCCTTCGAAAGAGCCTATTTCCAAAGGGAATCCGTTGCGGTCGACGAGGAGTCCGACCACGATTTGCGGATCGACTCGACGTTCTTTCGAGAACCCGACCTTGCGCAGGTCGTCTTCTTTCTCGGCTTCGAAATACAAGGTGGTGACGTCGTAGAGCAAAAGGTTCAGATCTCCTGCGGCGGCGTGTTCGAAGCAGCGTTGCGCGACGTGGTCGCGGTAGCCGTGGGCGGTGCAGCGCCGCAGGGTCCGCACGAATGTGTTGCGGTGTGCGGGGGCGATGCCGATCTCACCGAGCACTCTGCCCGTGTCGGCGACGGAGGTCGCCTCGACGATGCGGGCTGCCACCAGCTGGAAGAATGCCTCGTTGTCGATCACGTCGAACCCGAGGCGCCGCCACGCGGTGTCGATGACCTCCATCAGCCAACGGGACCGTTTGCCGGTGATCATCGATGCTCCGCCGGTGTTCGTGCCGAGGTCCAGGTCGAGTTGTTGCTGGCCGGCGAGCAGTTTCTCGCGGGCTGTTTCGAGGAGGGCGGCGAGTTCCCTGTCGGTGTGGGCAGAGCCGAGGTGCTCGAGCACTTTGTCTCGGCGGCCTTGTTTGGCTGCGATCTGCACCGCGGTTGCTCCCGAGGCGGTCCGGACTTTGCGGATGTAAGCGGCCACGGGCCGGAGTCTACCGACCGTTTAGTGTGCCATTTCCTGGACCCGCACCGCTGTCACCAGCACAAATGTAGGATCAGTTTCGAAAATCGGCCAACCTGGTGCAACTCAGGTGACCGATCGGATGTCGATCGCCGATGAGAAGCCCGCGATCACGTTCCAGAGCGATCTCACGGCCCCCGGCAAAGGCGCGAGCATGCTCCACAAGTAGTTCACCGCGTTAGTAGTTCACCGCAGCCCACTGTCCTTGCGGCCGCAAGATCGGCGGCCCGACCGGTGTTCCTGTCGAGTCGACTCGTTGACCCCCGCCAGCCGAGGCGCAGCACGTCGCGTTCCTTTGCGACGAGGTAGCCTGTCAGGCCGGACGCCATGCCGGACTTGCAGAGATTTTCTGCTACCCGGGCGTGCATCTCCGCACCACCGACCGAATCGCCGTCGATGTCCTCGTTGATCGCCATTTTTGGCAGTGGCGGGCCACCGGAATACACCGCGGCGGCCGCCGTTGCCAGCAGGGTGCACTGACTCATACGCAATACGTATGCGACACAGCGGTGGGAACTACCGAAAACGAGGTGATCGTGGAGATTCCGCGGTCGTGAGGCGGGCGAGTGCGCGTGAGGTCCACCCGCCGGACACGAAGATGGTGAAGTGGCGGAAGACGTTCTGCTCCATCGGATCCGGCCAGCGTGTCACCGGATGCCCGTCGAGCCGAATCGGACGGCGCCACCCGGTATCGAGAGCGGGGATAGAACGATTAGCCGCCCACCTCGATAAATTCGTGGAATCCGTGGTCCCACTATCGTGGACCTGCCACAGCCACCGTAACCGGTGCGGGCTCGTCAGTAGTGACGAGCCCGCACCGACACAGCCGTTCCTGTCAGGCGTCAGCTCTGCTCGGCGGCCGCTGCGGCGATGTTGGCCATATTCAGCCCTGGCAGAAGCATGTGGCCACCGTCGATCACCAGCTCCTGGCCTGAGACATAACGCGACTCGTCAGAGGCTAGCCAAAGCACACCCTCGCTGGTCGCCTCTGGGGGGAGCATTCCGACGTCCTTCAGCAGGGCATACGCCTTGCCGCCTGACTCCATACTGTCCCGGGTGCCCAGTCCGGGACCGCCAGCCATCAGGTCCCAGCCCCCCTGCCAATCCAGAATTGCCGTTCTGACGACACCGGGAAGCACCGCGTTGCAGCGGATGCCGTGCGGCCCAAGTTCAAGCGCCACAGCCTTCATCAGGCCGAGGGCGCCGTGCTTGGCACTGACGTAGTGTGCGTAGTTCGTCCCTGCCTCCCGGCCGTTCACCGACGCGATGACGATCATGGAACCGGCACCGCGCTCGATCATGTGCGGGGTCACCGCCTTCAAGGTGCGCATCACACCGAGCAGATCGATGTCGACGACGTCCCTCCACTGCTCCTCTGGAATTTCCCAGAACGGGCCGATGCTCCATGCCCCGGCGTTGGCCACCACAACATCGATCCGACCGAACTCGGCTAAGCCGGATTCGACTGCTGAGTCGAGATCGGCCTGATTTCGAACGTCTCCCACGACACCCAGGATGCGCCGGTCGAGCTTTTCCACCAATCTCACGGTCTCGTTCAGGTCGTCTTCGGTCGCCAGGGGGTGGGGGATTGCGCCCTGGCTCGGGCAGTCGAGGGCGATGATGTGGGCCCCCTCCTCGGCGAGTCTCAGCGCGTGTGCTCGACCCTGGCCGCGGCCGGCACCAGTAATAAATGCGACTTTTCCATCCATTCGACTCATCAGTGACCTCATCGTCGTCGTATCGATTGATACAACGATGCTATGTTGCCTGCCGAGTCATGCCAGTACTCGAATTCATATCGGGCTATTGGGATTTCGTCTCATTCAATCGGGTTATCAATGAGCACTTCAAGCCTATTCCTCAGGTGCGGTCCGCTCCGTATGCTCTGGTTCACCGCGGTAACCGTGTCGACTTGACTTGTCCGCGGTCACAGCGGATCTTTGCTGCCACCGCCGAAGAAGGCATCTCTGTCGCGCAGCGCCGAAGCTCTACATCGTGCAGCCTCAGATGTCGCAGATCATCCCGGTTGAACGTGACGTCGGTGCGATTCTGCCGAACCGCTCGCCGCGTGAGTTCGAAAGCACCCGGTGGAACACATGCTTATTGAGAAGCCCTGAACATCATTCGCGATTTGGCGCAGGCGGTCCAGCTGGTTCATGTGGCCGGTGAGGCCGGCCGCGCAATCACGGTTGGGCTCCTCCGGGGGTGAAATGCCACCGGAAGCTGTTCGAGCCGCCGCTAAGCCCCTTCCGCGACACACATGTGGCATCGTCGATCAAGTTTCGGGAACTGAGGTTCGCCCTGCAGTTCAGCGTGCCCGACGACGGTGAGGTGGACGGGGCACTCGTTCGCCCACCTGCATCCGATGACCGCTGGACATCAAGCCTCTGATCGATGATCGATGAGTGTTATGTGCCGGTCGCAACCATCGCCTGGCGGAGGCAACATCTCCGTTGTTCCCGAATCCGGTCGTGGCCGAGTCCCTGCTTGATCGGTTGATCAACACCAGCCACCAAATCCTGATGGACGGCCCGTCCTACCGGCCAAGCAAGCGCCCCGGGAACCGCACCGCGACCGCGAACTGAACCAACCCAGGCACCGGCCCGGCTACCCTCGACTCAGCACACCCGGACATGGGGAATTCCGTGACGGAAACCCCTGGGGTGCCTCTCTGTTTGTCAAGCCGCCCTGGCGGATTGATTTTCATCTGGTCGAAGTCGGTGTCTTTCGTCGGAGAGCATGATGCGCCAGACATGATCGGATAGGTGACGTTTGAGGCGCGCCTCGCTGCGGCGGGCTTCTTATCCTCGGCGATCTTCTTGTCGTAATAGGCACGTCCGGCACTGGCGGGCATTCGGATCTGCACCACAGCGACGGTGTAGAGCGCACTGTTGAGCTGCCGGTCGCCGTAGCGTGAGAGTCGGTGGCGGTCGGTGTCGGCGCTGGCGATCTGCACCGGCGCCGACCCGTTGTAGGTCGTGTAGGCCGCGGCGGTCGGAAATCGGCTGGCGCGTCTCGTGCGGCCGATCAGGCAGGCGGCGGTCACCGAACCGATCCCGTCGATTTCGCGTAGGTGGGTGCCGTGCTCGTCGAGGGTCGCGGACATCTGCTTCTCGTTCGCGGCGAGCTGGATATCGAGGCGTCGAATGTCGGCGATCAAGTCCCGGCACAGCCCGACCCGCATCCGGTCGACCGCACTCTTGGCCCGGAAGTTTCGCAGCAGGGCGATGGCCGCCGCGGCAGAGAGCGAGGTCGGGGCACCCCCGGCGAGCAGCTGTCGCAGCAGCGCGTGTAGTTGATTGACAATGCGAGTTCTGCTGCCCGACAGATTTGTTCGTCGTTCATCGAGCAGGGCGAGAATCTCGACGGGACCCTCCGGATCGACCGGGCGGGCATCACCCTGCGCGGCAGCGACGCATGCCGCCGCGGCCGCATCGATACGGTCGTTCTTGCGTCGTCCACCGCGGGAGAGTTCCCGAACCCGGGCGGTGGCGGTGGTCGGGACGTCGAGGACGATCTCCCCGCGGGTCAGCAGCCACTGGGCCAGGTGATAGCCGAGACCGTAGGCGTTCTCGACCGCCCAGGTGCGCTGCGGCCAGGTCGTGGCCCAGGCGATCAGGGTCGTGTAGCCGGCGCGGGTGGCGTCGATGCGGATCGAGCCGAGGTCGGTGTTGGTGGCCGGGTCGACCGCGGTGGCGGTGTGGCTGGACTTGTGAGGATCGATGCCGATGACGATCATGGGAGACGGTTCCCTTCTCTCTCGGATGGGGATCCGCGGAGGACAATCCGACTTCAAGTACCTCTCACAGCCCTTGGGGTCACGCCTCTCTTCAGTCACTCCGCGAACGCAGACCGGAAGGGGCGACACACCCCAGGAGGGTCAACCCGATGGGCGGGTGACAGGAATTACTCGAGTCAAACCTTCCGGTCTGCTACGGAACGCTACGGGTAGCCGACCCGATCACGAACCGCTGACACTCATACAAGTCGGAATTACGCGACGGTCGACAGGGTGCGTCCCCCGCCGGTGGAAACCGTGGACAGATAGGAGTTCACGGCGAGGTTCGAGGACGTGGTGATGCCGCCGCGCGGAGCGCTTGGTGGATGGTTCTCGGAACCCTGCAAGGATCGTGCCATTGATCGGCGTGGGCGCCGTCAACGATCACCGTCGCCTGTCAGTCTGGCCAGACACGACATGATGAGATCGCATTTGCCGAGAACGCCGAGGTGATCTGTCGGCGCATCGGTGACGGAATGCGTTCGATCTTGACGGCAGTTGCGGTTCAAGGGTCGTGTTACGCATTCGTCCAGTCGCCGCGTCCCCGAAGGCTCCTCCATAGCCGGGCAGCTCTTCTGTGATTCGCGCGAGAGCCGATGCCTGAAAGGAATAGGGGTGGTCATCGACCGCGATGAAGTCTGGTTCAGCAGAAGACAGCGGAATCGTTTTAGCGGCGAACCGATTCGATCGTTCGTCCGATGAGCCGCGTCCGAGTGAGACGTGCCGCACCTTCTGGTGATCTCCGGTTATCTCTATGGAGTCAGCAGACTCTGTCTTTACGACTGAGACCGCGACTCGAGCTGCGCGCGCACTCGGTGCTTCTGGATCTTGCCGGTGCTGGTCTTGGGCAGTCCGTCCACTACGACAACGCGTTTCGGTACCTTGTATCCGGCCAGGTGCTCTTTCGCGAAGCTGCGGATTGCGTCGTCGGCGATTGTTCGGCCGGGGACCGGGACCACTACTGCTGTCACGCTCTCGCCCCACCGGTCATCCGGCATCCCGACGACCGCACAATCGGCCACGTCCGGATGGCCCAGCAGGGCTCGCTCGACCTCCACGGAGGAGACGTTCTCCCCTCCGGACTTGACGATGTCTTTGATCCGGTCGGTAAACCACAAGACGCCTTCGTCGTCGAGGTAGCCGACGTCGCCGCTGTGAAACCACCCGTGCGTGAAGGCAGCCGTATTGGCCGCCTCATTGTTGCCGTAGCCTTGCATCGCCTGCGGGCCGCGGTAGACAATCTCGCCTTCCTGCCCGCGCGGCAGCAGCTCGCCGTTCGGCCCCATGATGCGCACGTCGGTGGTGATGACGGCGGTGCCCCATGAGGCGTTTTTGTCCCACTGATGCGACGGCCACTGCAGCACCGACGGCGGGGTGAACTCGGTCTGGCCGGATCCGAGCACGACATCGGCGTTCGGGAACACCTCGCGTATCTCGTCCAGGCGCTGCTGACTCATCGGAGCCATGGCATAGATCGCCATTCGTACGTTCTCGCTGCCGGGCGCTCCCTTGCCCGCCGCGTCCACCAGCTGACCCCACATGACCGGCAGCAGCATCAAATGAGTGACTTGTCTGGCGGCGAGATCATGCAGAAGTGCATTCGGGTCGAAGCTACGGTGAAGCACCACGGTCCCACCCGTAAGCAGCACCGGCAACGTCAGACAGTTCAGGGCAGTGACGTGAAATAGAGGCAGCACGATGGGAAAAACCGAGCAACTATCTCCCCGTTCGTGCCGAAATTGCACGCAAGTACTCAGCGCGGCCATCATCACTGCAACATGGCTGGTCAGGACGGCCTTGGGACGTGAGGTAGTACCGGAGGTGTACAGGCACTGGGCGATATCTCGGTCCTCAACTATGACCTCGACCGGGGGAACCGTCGCGTCTATCAGCGCCGCGAACGGCATCACCGGGATGCCGGCGAGCTCGGAGCGCGGACTGTCCGCACGTGCCGTCACGACGCGTTGTACCGACGATGTCGTCGGGAACGCGGCAAGGGCCGTTTCGAGCAGTGCCACGAGCGATTCCTCGACGACAACCACGGCCGGACGGGCGTCGTCGAACTGAAATGCCACGCCCTCGGCCGTGAGACCGGTATTGACCGGCATACACACCGCGCCGATCTTCGCGCAGCCGAAGAACGTCACCAGGAACTCCCAGCAGTTAGGCATCATTATCGCCACCACGTCGCCCCTGTGTAGACCGAGGTCGAGCAGTCCAGCGGCGGCGGCGTTCGACCGGGCCTCCAGTTCGCTGTAGGTCAGCACGGCGTTACCGTCGACGACCGCTGGCCGGTGCGGGAACTGCTGCGTCGCGCGTGTCGGCAGATCACCGAGGCAGACGCGCTGCACGAGATTGATGGTCAAGGGCGCGACACCACCGAGTTCCGGACGCAGGGACATCGTTCTCACTCCTATTCGTCAGGGAGGCTCGACTGACCGGGCCCTCATCCGAAGTCTCGTGCCCGAGAATTACCGAGGCTAGACATCATTTGAGTAGCACCCGATCTGGGTTTCCTATCACCCAACGACCTCTGCGTTATTGACGCGAACAGTGCTCAACGGGCAGCGTCAACAGCACACATCCAGCCGCGAGCTGACACCCCAGAAAATTGCTGGGGTCGATTTGATCCCCGGAACACAGTCATTCTCAGGCGCCTGCGCCGCGAGCACGGACGGAAACGGAGCCAGACATGTCGATACAGACCGACCCGCACCGAGATGCCACCCAGCCGAGGTCTACCGACTTCGATGCGGTGGTCGTCGGCGCAGGTTTCAGCGGGTTGCGGATGTTGCAGGAGCTGCGTGGCCTGGACCTGTCGGCACGAGTGATCGAAGCCGGCTCCGACGTCGGTGGAACCTGGTACTGGAACCGCTACCCCGGAGCCCGCACTGACAGCCAAAGCTGGGTGTACGCCTACTCTTTTTCCGAGGAGCTGCAGCAGGACTGGCGGTGGCGTGAGCGGTATCCGACCCAGCCCGAAACCTTGTCGTATTTCGAACACGTGGCCGACCGGTTCGATCTGCGGCGCGACATCGAATTCGACACGAGGGTCGAATCGGCCGTCTTCGACGACGCCAGTACCACCTGGACCGTCACTACTGATCGGGGGCAGAGTTACACCTGCCGGTACTTCATCACGGCCACGGGACCGCTGTCGCAGCCCTACCTACCCGATTTCGACGGGCTCGCCGATTTCGAGGGCCAGTGGTTCCTGACCGGACGGTGGCCGAAGGAGGGCGTCGACTTCGCCGGCAAGCGGGTCGCCGTCGTCGGTACCGGGGCCACGGCGGTGCAGATCATTCCACTGGTCGCGCGTGAGGCCGCCCAGCTCACCGTCTTCCAGCGCACCCCGAGCTGGGCCCTACCCGCACGCAACGACATCCTCACCGACTTCGAGGACCGCGCGATCAAGGCAAACTACGACGCCATCTGGGAGCAGGCACGCCAGCACTTCTACGGCTTCCCCATGGACCCCGCCGGTCGCACCGGGTCCGACGTCACTCCCGAAGAGCAACAACGGATCCTGGAACGCGCTTGGGAGATCGGGGGGTTCGGATTCCTCTTCGAAACCTTCGACGACATCCTCGTCAACGACGAAACGAACAAGATCGTCTCGGATTTCGTCCGGAACAAGATCCGCACGGTCGTTGAGGATCCCGCCACCGCCGAACTGCTCTGCCCGAAAGACCATCCGATCGGCAGCAAGCGGCCTCCGCTCGGGCACTACTACTACGAGACCTACAATCGCGACAATGTCCGACTCGTGGACGTGAGCACAACCCCGATCAGTCGGATCACGCCCAACGGGATCCGGGTCGGTGACGACGAGTACGAGGCTGACATCATCATCTTCGCCACCGGGTTCGATGCGGTGACCGGGACCTTGAACCAGATCGACATCCGAGGCCGCGACGGCGTGGAGCTGCGCTCCAAGTGGGAGCACGGACCCCGCACGCAGCTCGGGATCGGTGTGGACGGATTTCCCAATATGTTCATGGTGGGCGGACCTCAGACGCCCTTCGCCAACATCCCTGTCGTCGCCGAGGGGATCATCGAGTGGATCGGGACCGCCCTGCAGCACATGCACGACAATGGGATCGAACAGATGGAGGCCGATCCCGACGCGGTCGAGCAATGGCGCAAGCACCTCGACGACATCGTCAACGCAACAGTTCTGGTCAAGGCCGAGCGCATCTGGTGGCTCGGAGACAACATTCCCGGAAAGCCGCACGCGGTGTTGTTCTACTTCGCCGGCGCCGGAGCCTACCGGCAGGAATGCCAAGCCTGCATCGACGAGGGCTTCGAAGGCTTCACTCTTACCAAAAAATCGTGACCGAGCGACAGGAGAACAACATGGGTACTGCTCTTCCTAATGCGTTGAAGGACAGCTACACCGCGATGTCCGCGCGTATGGCAGCCAATCCGGAGATGGACATCGCCACGCTCCGCAATATGCTCGACAGCCTGGAGTCCCTCGCGGCCGAGCCAACCGATGTCACGTACGAAAGCATCGACGCCGGAGGAGTTTCCGCAATTCTCGCCACACCAGCTGGAGCCAGCAATGACCACGTCCTGGTGTATGCCCATGGGGGAGGCTGCGTGACCGGATCCGCAGCCAGCCACCGCAAGCTTGCTGCGCACGTTGCCAAGGCCGCGGGAGTCCAAGCGATCATTCCGGACTTTCGACTGGCACCGGAGTTCCCTTTTCCCGCCCAGATCGACGACCTCATCACCGTGCACAAGTGGTTGCGCGCCAGCGGTTACCGGCCGGAGAACACCGCTACGGCGGGGGACTCGGCGGGAGGAAACCTTGCCATCACTACCGTCCTGAAGTTGCGCGAGCTCGGCGAGCCGCTCCCGGCCGCCATAATCGGCTTCTCCCCATGGCTGGATATGGAAAACCTCGGCAAGACGATGGAGAGTAACGCCGACAGTGAGGCCCTGGTTTCCCGTGACGTCAGTGAGCTGATGGTCTCGCTCTACCTTGGTGAAACCCCGCGGACCGAACCGCTCGCTAACCCGTTGTATGCCGATCCGACCGGGCTGCCGCCCGTCTTCGTCAGCGCGGGTGACGCGGAAACGCTGCAGGACAACGCCGAACGGTTCCATGACAAGGCACGCGACGCGGGCGTCGACGTGACATTGGAGATTCAACCTGGACAACAGCACGTCTACCTCTTCATGGCCGGCAAATCCGCAGAGGCCGACACCACGATCGCCAACGCGGGCCGGTGGCTCCGCGACCGCCTCGGCCTGACGAGTTAGACGAACCGCAGCAGGGGCCGGACGAACAGCCGGCCGGCTCAACCGGTCCCTGCTCGGCTGCCGCCCACCGCCACGCCAGGCACCTGCGGCAATCCCTCAGGGGTCGACGAAGACAGAGAAGACAGAGAGGAATCACCGATCATGGTGATGTTCACCGAGGAACACATCGCGTTCCGCAAGATGGTCCGCCAGTTCGTGGACAAGGAGATTCAACCGTACGTCGACGAATGGGAAGCCGCAGGGAGCTTCCCGGCCCACGATCTGTTCCCCAAACTCGGCGCCCTCGGCCTGCTCGGTCTCGAATACGACAGCGCGTACGGCGGACAGGACGCCGATCACCTGTACACCGTGATCCTGCGCGAAGAACTCGGTCGGATCGACGCCGGCGGTGTCCCCATGGCCATCGGCGTCCAGACCGATATGGCCACCCCGGCGCTGCACCGCTTCGGCAGTGACGACCTCAAACGCACCTACCTCGCACCGGCGATCGCCGGCACGGCGGTGTGTTCGATCGCCGTCACCGAAGCCGACGCCGGATCCGATGTCGCGCGGCTGCGCACCCGCGCGGTGCGCGACGGCGACGACTGGGTGATCAACGGATCGAAGCTCTACATCACCAACGGCACCCAGGCCGACTGGATCTGCCTGCTCGCCCGCACCTCCGACGAACCCGGCGCGAAGGGCTTGTCGCAGATCATCGTGCCGACCGACCTGCCCGGCTTCACCGTCTCCCGCAAGCTCGACAAGCTGGGGATGCGGTCCTCGGACACCGCCGAACTGACGTTCACCGACGTGCGGGTACCGGTCACCAATACCATCGGTGAGATCGGCCGCGGCTTCCAACAGCAGATGACCCAGTTCCAGAACGAGCGTATGAGCGCCGCCTACGATCGGGTGGGCGGTTTGCAGCAGGCCCTCGACCGTACCCGCGACTACCTCAAGCAGCGGACCGCGTTCGGTAAGGCCCTCATCGACAATCAGCATGTCGCGTTCCGGCTCGCCGAGCTCTACGCCCGCCTCGACATGCTCCGGCAGTACAACTACGCCTGCGCCGAGGCCTACATGCGCGGCGAGGACACCACCCGCTACGCGACGGTGGCCAAGCTCGAGATCGGCCGGCTCTCCCGCGAGGTGGCCGCGACCTGTCTGCAGTACCACGGTGGTCTCGGCTACATGGAGGAAACCTGGACCGCGCGTTTCCTTCGGGACATGACCCTGACATCCATCGGCGGTGGTGCCGACGAGGTGATGCTGCAAGTTCTCACCAAACTCGACGGCCTCCATACCTGAGGTGCCCGAAAGGATTGCCGGAGTATCAATTTTCGGTGGATCCGATTCTGGCGCATAGTTTTAGCGCGTGATGGGACTGTAGAGGTACTGCCGGATCCGGCTTGTGGGCCGCGAGGGCCGAGTCGCGCGAGGGTTGATCTGGATTCCAGGTGCCCATGCAATCTGATGGAGACGTCGGGCGGGCGCCCACTGTCGGCGATACTGTAGGGGTATCTCATCGAAAGGTAAGCAGCCGTGCCTTCCTCGGTAGTGCCCGGTTCGGATGAATTGACATAGCGATGGCCGATGTCGATCCGTCCGCGACGCAGCGCGAGGTGCCAGGTTCGGTCGTGGCGGAGCTTGCGGCGGCCGGGTTCGAGGATGCCCACGAGATCGGCCGGGGTGGTTTCGGCGTCGTTTACCGCTGCACGCAGACGTCGCTGGACCGGACGGTGGCGGTGAAGGTCCTCACCGCCGACCTCGACGAGCAGAATCGGGCGCGGTTCCTGCGGGAACAGCGCGCAGCCGGCAGACTGACCGGCCACCCACACATCGTCAATGTCCTGCACGTCGATATCACCGATCACGGTCGGCCCTTCCTGGTGATGCCGTATCACGCTCAGGGATCCCTGGATGCACGAATCCGCCACGACGGGCCGTTGCCGCTCGAGCAGGTGCTTCGGATGGGGGTGAAGATGGCCGGTGCCATCGCCACCGCGCACCGTCTCGGAATCGGGGCTTCCGACTTATGTTCGTGTCACCGGTCCGTGATCGGGTTAGCTGCCCGTAACGTGCCGTAGCAGACCGGAAGGGCTGACTCCGGGGCTTCCTGTCACCCGCCATCCTGCGGGTTGACTTTCAGGGGGTGTGTCGCCCCTTCCGGTCTGCGTTCGCGGAGTGACTGGAGAGAGGCGTGACCCCAAGCTGCTGTGAGAGGTACTTGAAGTCGGATTGTCCTCCGCGGATCCCCAACCCCGGCAGAGAAGGGAACCGTCTTCCATGATCGTCATCGGCATCGATCCGCACAAGTCCACCCACACCGCCACCGCCGTCGACCCCGTCACCAACACCGACCTCGGCTCGATCCGCATCGACGCCACCCTCGCCGACTACAAGAAGCTGATCGCCTGGGCCAAGACCTGGCCGCAACGCCAGTGGGCAATCGAGAACGCCGAGGGGCTCGGGCACCACCTCGCACAGTGGCTACTGACCCTCGGGGAGATCGTGCTCGACGTTCCGACCACCTCCACCGCCCGGGTCCGGCAACTCTCCCGCGGCGGGCGGCGCAAGAACGACCGCATCGACGCGGCCGCCGCCGCGTGTGTGGCCGCCCTGCAGGGTGACGCCCGACCGGTCGACCCCGAAGGCCCGACCGATGTCCTGGCCCTGCTCGACGAGCGTCGAACAAACCTGTCGGGCAGTCGCACTCGCATCGTCAACCAACTGCATGCATTGTTTCGGCAGCTGCTGGCCGGCGGCGCGCCGACCTCGCTGACCGCGGCCACGGCCACCGCACTGTTGCGGGGCTTCCGTGCCCGCAGTGAGGTCGATCGCATCCGTGTCGGGCTGTGCCGGGATCTGATCGCCGACATCCGACGTCTTGATGGTCAGCTCGCCGCGAACGAGAAGCAGATGACCCACGCTCTCGACGCGCACGGCACCCGCCTACGGGAAATCGACGGCATCGGTCCCGTGACCGCCGCCTGCCTGATCGGCCGAACGGGACGAGCGAGCCGGTTCCCGACCGCCGCTGCGTACGCGAACTACAACGGCTCGGCACCGGTGCAGATCGCCAGCGCCGACACCGATCGGCACCGTCTGTCCCGGTACGGGGACCGGCAACTCAACAGCGCGCTCTACACCATCGCGATGGTCCAGATCCGGATGCCCGCCAGCGCCGGCCGTGGCTACTACGACAAGAAGATTGCCGAGGGCAAGAGTCCCCGCGCAGCGACCCGCAGTCTCAAGCGGCACCTGTCCGATCACGTCTGGCGCATCATGCTTGCCGACGAAAAGCGCTTCCCCCGGCAACGCGAAAAAGAATCCGACAGGGCGGCTTGACAATAGAGAGGCACCCCCCGAGACGTGGACACCAATTCCTATGCGGCAGCGGCCAGCATAGCGGATCGCTGCTCGAAATCGATCGGACAGATCTGACCGAGAGCGGAATGCCTCCTTCTGCTGTTGTAACGCGTGATCCAACGGAAGACCGCGGCACGCGCCTCACCCGCACCGTTCCAGTGTCTCCGGCCTTGCAACGTTTCCCGTTTCAATGTCGCGTTCCACGATTCGGCGGCAGCATTGTCCGCCGAGGTACCAACCGCACCCCGTGACCGGGTCACCCCCAGTTCACGGCACAGATCGGCGAAGTCCTTCGAAACGTACTGGGCGCCGTTGTCGGAGTGAAAGATCGCACCGTCGAGCCCGGTGGCACCACGGGCGGCGGCCGCAGCCCGCAGCGCGTCGGTGACCAACTCGGTGCGCATGTGGTTCGCGATCGACCAGCCTGCCAGCCGTTTCGAATTCAGATCCAATACCGTTGCTAGATATAGGAATTGCCCGTCTCCTACCGGCAGGTAGGTGATGTCGCCGACGTACTTGATGTTCGGTGCGCTCGCGGTGAAGTCCCGCCGGAGCAGATCCGGCACGGGGGTCGCGGAGGGTTCGGGGATCGTGGTGCGCACCGTCTTGCGCAGATGCACTCCGACGATCCCGTTCTCGCGCATCACCCGCTCGACTCGTTTGTGGTTCACCTCGACGCCGGCGTCTCGCAACTCGGCGGTCACCCGTGGGGACCCGTAGGTGTCGTCGGAGTCGGCGTGGATGACTCGGATCTGCTCGGCCAACTCCTGATCGGCGCGGGTGCGTTCGGCCCGCGCCGGCACCGAGGCCCGCCACCGGTAGAAGCCGGAGCGGGAGACCTCGAGGATCTGGCACAGCCACTTCACCGGGAAGGTGTTGCGGTGGTCGTCGACGAATTGGAAGCGGCTCAGGAGCCGTCAGTAAATTACTGACGGTTTTGGGCAGCTGCGGTGCGTGCCGTGATACGTGGTCTGTTGTGAGGATTTCTGAGAAGGACCGGGCTGTCCTGGACGTGAAGTTCGCGGCGTTGCTACCACATCTGGATGAGCGGCAGCGTCGTCTGTATCTGGCTTCGGAGGCCACAGCGCTGGGACACGGCGGGATCGTGGCGGTGGCCCGGCTGGCGGGGGTATCGGAGTCCACCGTCGCGCGGGGATGCGCCGAACTTGCCAGCGGGGCAGAGCCATTGGGCCGGACGCGTCGGTCAGGCGGCGGCCGCAGGTCGGCTGCTGTGCGAGACCCTGGTCTCCGGCCGGCGCTCGAGACGTTGATCGAGCCGCGGGAGGTGGGTGATCCGGTGTCTGCATTACGCTGGACCACGGCGTCATTGCGGGACTTGGCCCGAGAGCTGAGCGATGCGGGACATCCGGTCAGTGCTCCGGTGGTCGGCGGGCTGCTGCGAGAGATGGGATTCAGCTTGCAAGCCATGGCCAAGACCCGGGCCGGCTCGCAGTCCCCGGACCGTGACGCCCAGTTCCGCCATATCAACGCGGCCGCCGAGCTCTTCCTGGCCCGCGGCCTGCCCGTGGTGAGCGTAGACGCCAAGCAGAAGGAACCGATCGGCGAGTTCGCCCGTCCCGGCCGCGCCTACCGCCCCAAGGGCAATCCGATCACCGCTCCGGACCATGATTTCACCGGGCCGGACACCCCGATCGCCATCCCCTACGGCGTCTACGACCTGGGACGGGACACCGGCTGGGTGAACGTGGGCACCAACCGCAACACCGCCGCCTTCGCAGTGGAGTCCCTGCGCCGCTGGTGGAATGACCAGGGCAAGGCGGACTACCCCGGCGCTGGCAGGCTGCTGGTCACAGCGGACTCCGGCGGAGCGAACTCCGCCGACTCCCACCTGTTCAAGATGGACCTCGCTGCCTTCGCCCACGAGTCCGGCCTGTTCGTCACGGTCGCCCACTTCCCGCCCGGGACATCGAAGTGGAACAAGGTCGAACATCGCCTGTTCTCCCGCATCACCCACAGCCTGCGCGGCCGGCCCCTGACCAGCTACGAAGTACTGATCCAGACGATCTCGGCGACCCGGACCCGCACCGGACTGACCATCAAGGCCGTGCTGGACGAAAACACCTACCCCACCGGCCGCAAACTTACCCGAGCCGACCGTAAAGCGATCATGGAGCGCGTCACTCGCGACGAGTTCCATGGCGAGTGGAACTACACGATCGCCCCACACGACCCCGTACAAACTGCCCGGCCCGCACCCGAGCCTGCACCGCCACCGATCCCGGACGAGGCGACGTTCCTCCTCACCCATCCCGTCCTGACCGGCCTGACACGCGAAGAGTTCGACCAGCTCGTGCTTCGGCTCGAACCGTGTCAACAAGTCCTGACCGAGGCCGAACGGCACAGTGCAAGCAGGGACGGCCGCGGCCGCAACCCTGGCTTCGGCACCCTCGATCACCGTCACCGTGTCCTGGCCGCGGTGCTCCGAAGCCGTAACACCGTCACCTTGACCCTCGCGGCCGAATTAATGGGCCGCAAGCGCAACGTGCTGAGCTACCACGCCGGCAGGTCCAAGCCGATGCTGGCCTTCGCCGGGCCCGAGCTCGCAAGAGTCCTCGTCTTCCGCCGGACCCACCCTCCCCGCACGCTCGAAGCCTTGAAGCGCCTGATCCGGGACCACGACAACGAGATCAATTCCGGCAGTAGTTAAGTTACGGCTCCTCACCAGTTCGTCTCGCCCGCGAAATATTTCGCGGCCCTGCGCAGGATCTCCCGTTCGGTCTCGAGCTTCCGGATCTCAGCTCTGAGCTGCTTGTTCTCTTCCTCCAACACAGACTCGGACGATACCGCGCCCACCGATCCCGGCCGGGGCCGGTCCGCGACCGCGGACACACCGATGCGTTTACGTTCGGTGCGGACCCAGTTGCGCAGGGTCTCCCGGCTGACCCCCAGGTCGTTGCCGATGCCATCGAACGTGTGGCTCGGGTCGGACAAGTACAGCGCGACGGCATCGGCCTTAAATTCCGCCGAGTACGCCTTCTTCGCCATCTGTGACATCACTTTCTCTGGATCTTCACGATCCAGTGTTCACGATGTCCACATTCAAGGGGGAACCCCCGACCGCCGACAGGGAGATCAGCTGTCCGCGCACAGGGACACCACCTGTCCGCCTACAGGGACGCCCTCATGTCCCTTGACAATGGGCCGAGCGCGGGATCGGCGTCGAGGTCCTGCGCGCTGCGCTGACCGCGTACGACCGGATGCTCGGCCTCGACCTCGATCACCTGTCGGTCGACGGATCGATCACGAAATCCCCCTGCGGTGGGGAAGTTTCGGGTCGTTCCCCGGTCGATCGCGGTAAGCAGGGCACCAAACGTTCGGTGGTGTGCGACGGCGGTGGGATCCCGCTGGCGATGGTGTCGGCGGGCGCGAACCGGCACGACTCACCGCTGCTCGAACCGACGATCCGCCAGGTTCCGGACATGGTCGGACCGCTACCGGAGCACTCGTGTGTGCACCTCGATCGTGGCTACGACTCGGCCAAGACGCGGGACCTGCTCGACGAGTTGGGCTACGACTACGACATCGCCCGCAAGGGTGTCCCGGCCCCGGTCCAGGCCGGGAAACGCTGGGTGGTCGAGCGCACGCATTCGTGGATGAACGGCTTCGGCAAGCTGCGGCGCTGCACCGATGAGCGTGCCGTGATCGTCGACTTCTATCTCGCGTTGGCGGCCACTCTGACGGTGCTTCGCCGGTTGATCAATCGGGCGCGCACCTACTACCGGTGGTCGGCCCGGCCTACCACTCGCCGACTCAAGTGATCATCATTTGCCGGTCGCTCTAAGCCGATACAACAATCATTTTCGGAATACTTCCGAAAGCAGACCGGAACACGATCGGCATTCGAAGGGTGTGCGAGTCGTGCTCTCGGTTACGAGGCCGAACCAGCCCGCAACACGGGGGTAAGCAAATTGCTAAAATTCGCAAGTAGTCCCGATCGTGTGGGATGATCCCGGAGCGTGAGGGTGCACGACCGTGTTCCTGCGACGAAGACGACAGGAGGCGCCATGCCCACGAACTCGAGCCAACCGCTCTATCGGATGAAGGCGGACTTCTTCAAGACGCTGGGGCACCCGGCACGTATCCGGGTCCTCGAGTTGCTGAGTGAGCGAGATCACGCCGTCTCGGAGATGCTGCCCGAGGTCGGGATCGAACCGGCGAACCTGTCCCAGCAGCTGTCGATCCTGCGTCGCGCCGGGCTGGTCACGGCAAGGCGGGAAGGCCTGTCGGTCTCCTATGCGCTGACCTCGCCGAGGATCGCGGATCTGTTGACGATCGCCAGGGGGATCCTCACAGGCGTCGTCGCGGGCCAGGCCGAGTTGCTCGCGGAGCAACCGGAGTCCGCAGCGTTGGTCGGCGACTCCGCCGGCTGACCGGCCGAGCATCGGCCGGTGTATTCCTACGCGCCGCTTCACGGGATCACCGCGGCTGTTCGAACTCCGGAGCCGAGAGCGGCAAGGGTACGCACATGCCCTCGCTGGCAGGGTCTGCACCCGCCGCAGTCGGCTACGCGAGGTCGCAGCCGATTCCGAGGTAGCGCTTCAGGACCACTTTCCTCCCGCGCTCGAGGCATGCCGTCGGGGACTCAAATCCACCCGCCGGGTCGGCCCTGAGAGCCAAGGCCCTGTCTGAGCTGTCACACATATCAACATTCCATCGTTGTTAGTTGCTAACATTAGCAATTAACAAGCTGAAGAGGTTCCCGGCACACTGAGGAAGCTGCACATGTCTGAACTGGGAGACCCGAACGGGCCCGCGAGCACGACCGGCCTTGTCGGTAGCCGAGTCGCCGGCGCCGTTCGGTCGGTCGCCGATCTCATGCCCCGGTGGAGCGAGTGGAAACCCGCGCTCCGCGCACCCGGCGCCGATCTGCTCTCCGGCCTGATCGTCGCGCTGGTCGCCCTGCCGCTGGCGTTGGGTTTCGGTGTCAGCTCCGGCCTCGGTGCCGCCGCGGGCCTGGCGACAGCGGTCATCGCCGGAGCGGTCGCGGCCGTGTTCGGAGGATCCCGCTTCCAGGTGTCCGGCCCCACCGGGGCGATGACAGTGGTCCTCGTGCCGATCGTGGCCCAGCACGGTCCGGCGGGTGTGCTCGCGGTCGGGCTGATCGCGGGCGTGGTTCTGGTCGGGCTGGCGTTCGCGGGCGTCGGCCGAGCCGTGCGATACATGCCCGCCCCCGTCATCGAGGGGTTCACCGCGGGCATCGCCGTCGTCATCGCGCTCCAGCAGGTCCCGGCCGCTCTGGGCATCTCCGGCGCCGAGGGCGAGAAGGTGTGGCAGTCCGCGTTCGATGCCGCTCGCAAGTTCGCAGCGGACCCGTCGATCCTGACACCCACGATCGCACTGGTGGTCGCCGTGGCGATCCTCATCGGCGGACGCTTCTTCCCGAGGGTTCCGTTCTCCCTCGTCGCGGTCGCCGCCGCGACCGTCCTCGCGAAACTGTTGGGCCTGGACATCGCGCGCATCGGTGCCATTCCCTCCGGCCTTTCCGCGCCGATCCTCGCAACCGCGCTGCTCCCCCACTACG
>NZ_JAUZMZ010000130.1:0-13496 GCF_036327435.1 Rhodococcus chondri
GCGATGTGGTGCACGACGACATCGAACCCGAGCCAGGGCTTGGTGAGGCCGGACAGGATCGAATGCACCCGACGACCGCCTCGGATCGTCGGGAGCGACGTGTTGTGCCACGCGATGTCGGGGTCGAGCAACGCCGTCGCAGCGTCCGTTCGGCCCTCGGCCATGGCCTCGAGGAATTCCCGTACCACGGTGATCGCCGCTTCCGGGGTGGTTGTCGTCCGGGTCTCGGTCATGTTGTCCCTCTGGTGGGATGCACGCATGGTAAGCCGCGGCTACGCCCCCCGTCTCGGGAAATTTCGCAGCCGGCCGTTTCGGAAGTGATATCCGTAAGTAAACGGACTTATACCTGTCGAACCGCAACACGTAATGGGTCCGGGTGGTTACGTTCGAGAGGTCCGTGAGTTGAATCCCGCGGCGCGGAGACCGTCGCGAGAATCCCGACAGGAGTGATCCATGAAGAGAATCTCACGTCGACCGGCGGCCATGGCCGCCGCCATTGCCGCCGTCGGTCTGATCGCGGCCGGTTGTGGCGACGACAGCAGCGTCGAGGACTCGGTCGCGTCGGCGACGAGTGCCGTCGAGTCCGCGGCCGAGAGCGTGGTGTCGGAAGTGCAGACCGCCGACGAGACCACGGGGGCCGAGAGCACGACCGGTGCGGAAGAGACGACCGGAACAGAGACGACCGGAACCGAACCCGCCGAGGGTCAGACCAGCGCGGTTCCCGGTCCCGGGGGTGAGGAGGTCGAGCTGAGTGGGCAGATCCTCGCCAAGTACAACGAGGTCGGGGGCGCAACGAGCCCGCTCGGCGCTGCCACCGGTGATCAGGAAGAGGTCGGCGACGGTCAGGTCGCCGAGTTCGACGGCGGCATCATCGCGTGGAGCCCCGATACCGACGCCCACATCGTGTGGGGCGAGATTCGTGCGGCCTGGGAGGACGCGGGTGGTGCAGGAGGCGACCTGGGCTTCCCGATCAGCGACGAACGTCCCATCGAGGGTGGATTCCAGAGCGACTTCCAGAACGGGTCGATCACCTTCGTCGACGGACAGACCGAGGTGATGCAGAACTGACCCGAACCCCCGGCCCGACGTGGGCCGGGGCCGGTGTCAGTCCTGGGGCTCGACCTTCGCCATCGCGAGCACGTCGAGGCGACGGTCGAGTTCCTCCTCGCTGAGCTTGTCGCCGACGAGGCCACGATCGATGACGGTCTGCCGGATCGTCTTGCGTTCCTTCAGCGCCTCCTTGGCGACCGCCGCCGCCTCTTCGTAGCCGATGGCCGAATTCAGGGGTGTGACGATCGAGGGCGACGACTCGGCCAGCGTGCGCAGATGGTCGACGTTCGCCACCAGCCCCACGACGCAGCGGTCTGCGAAGAGCCGGGAGACGTTGGCGAGCAGCCGAATCGACTCGAGGATGTTGCGCGCCATCATCGGGATATAGACGTTGAGTTCGAACGCGCCTGCCCCGCCGCCCCACGCGACCGCGGCGTCGTTACCGACGACCTGCGCCGCGACCTGGGTAACCGCTTCGGGGATAACAGGATTGACCTTGCCGGGCATGATCGAACTGCCGGGCTGCAGATCGGGAAGCCGAATCTCGCCGAGGCCGGTGAGCGGGCCGGAACCCATCCAGCGGATGTCGTTGGCAATCTTGGTCAGCGACACTGCGATGGTGCGCAGCGCGCCGGACGCCTCGACGAGACCGTCACGCGCGGCCTGCGCCTCGAAGCTGTTCTTTGCAGGCTGCAGCGCGTCGATTCCCGTGGCCTCGACCAGCGCAGCCACGACGCGCGGTCCGAAGCCGTCGGGCGCATTGAGTCCGGTGCCGACGGCGGTCCCGCCGATGGGTAGTTCACCGAGCCGCGGCAGTGTCGCGCGCACCCGCTCGACACCGGCCTCGATCTGCCGGGCGTATCCGCCGAACTCCTGCCCCAGCGTGACCGGCACCGCGTCCATCAGATGGGTTCGTCCGGATTTGACGACGGTGCGCCACTCGGTGGCCTTGTCGGTGAGCGCGGCCTGCAGGTGCTCGAGGGCCGGAATCAGATCGGTGACCGCGGCTTCGGTCGCAGCGAGATGCGTGGCGGTCGGGAAGGTGTCGTTCGACGACTGCGACATGTTGACATGGTCGTTGGGATGAACCGTGACTCCGGTACGGTCGGCGAGGGATGCGATGACCTCGTTGGTGTTCATGTTCGAGCTCGTACCCGAACCGGTCTGGAACACGTCGATCGGGAACTGGTCGTCGTGCTTGCCGTCCGCAATCTCGCCGGCTGCGGCGATGACGGCGTCGGCCTTCTCGGCGTCGAGCAGGCCGAGATCCTTGTTGACCTGCGCGCAGGCGGCTTTCAGCAGGCCCAGCGCACGGATCTGCGCGCGTTCGAGGCCGCGGCCGGAAATAGGGAAGTTCTCGACGGCCCGCTGGGTCTGGGCTCGCCACAGGGCGTCGACCGGAACCCGGACCTCACCCATGGTGTCGTGTTCGATGCGGAACTGCTCGGAATTCTCGGACATGCTGTCCACGGTATGCCCGCCGGAGCGAACTGTGGGGTGCCGAGAACGAAACACGTTCCGGCACCCCACCACTCACCGGGGTCGATCAGGGCATGGGCGGGTTTGCGCCGGCGACACCGTGGAAATCGATCGACGAGAACTCGCTGAGCTTCTTCAGACGGTGGTAGGCCTCGACCGTGCGGACCGTGCCGGACTTGCTGCGCATCACGATCGACTGCGTCTCGGCGCCACCGGCCGAGTACCGCACACCGCGCAGCAGCTCGCCGTCGGTGACACCTGTCGCGCAGAAGAAGATGTTCTCGCCCGTGACGAGGTCGCTCGTGGTGAGCACCCGGTCGAGGTCGTGACCCGCGTCGAGCGCCTTCTGCCGTTCGGCGTCGTCCGTCGGCGCCAGCCGCCCCTGCAACTCGCCGCCCATGCAGCGCATCGCGGCGGCGGCGATGATGCCCTCCGGAGTACCACCGATACCGAGAAGCATGTCGACACCCGATCCGGGACGCGCGGCGGCGATGGCGCCCGCGACGTCGCCGTCGGAGATCAGACGGATCCGGGCGCCGGCCGCACGGACGTCGCTGATGATCTGGGCGTGACGCGGTCGATCGAGGATCGTCACGGTCAGGTCCGAGATCGCCACGCTCTTCGCCTTGGCGACCCGCCGGATGTTCTCCGCGATGGGGGCCGTGATGTCGATGACATCGGCGGCCTCGGGGCCGACGGCGATCTTGTCCATGTAGAACACCGCGGACGGGTCGAACATCGCGCCGCGCTCGGCGACCGCGAGCACTGCGATCGCGCCGGGCGCGCCCTTCGACATCAGGGTGGTGCCGTCGATGGGGTCGACGGCCACGTCGCACAGCGGACCGTCGCCGTTGCCGACCTCTTCGCCGTTGTAGAGCATGGGCGCTTCGTCCTTCTCGCCCTCGCCGATGACGACGACACCCCGCATCGATACCGAACTCACCATGTGGCGCATCGCGTCGACGGCAGCTCCGTCGCCACCTTCCTTGTCGCCGCGGCCGACCCAGCGGCCTGCCGCCATCGCAGCGGCTTCTGTGACACGAACCAACTCGAGGGCGAGGTTGCGGTCCGGAGCTTCGCGACGAGGTGGGGTGCTGGCCGTCATGGGCTACTGCCTCCTGAAGAGAGTTGGTCGGCGCCGGAGCGCCGGCACACGAGCGGTCGTCGGGGGAGACGACCACACGATCGATAGATGCTGGTTCGCGTGGTCATTGTCGCATCACCGCCGCCGGTTCGGGCTGGCGGACCCGGGCGGCGTCGTCGGGCGACGGGGTCGGCTGTCAGACTGGACCTGTGGCTTCCCAGAAACCCCGCATCCTCCAGGACACCCGCGACATGTCCTGGTCGCTGATTCCCCTCGTCCTCCTGTGCCTGATCATCGCCGGGGTGGCGAGCCAGTGCTCGTTCAGCCCCGGGGGTCCTTCCGCAGGACCGGTACCGACCTTCGATATCGACGCGGGCCTGGAGTACGACGCCAAGGAACTCGGGTTCCCGATCCGGCATCCGGAGGCCCCCGAGGGCTGGCAGGCGAACTCGGGGAGCCGCAGCATCATCACCGGCGAAGAGGGTGGCGATTCGAGCACCGTCGGGTTCATCACCCCGGCGGGACGGTACGTGCGCTTCACCCAGTCGGACGCGGGAGAAGCCGAACTCGTCCGGTTCGTTGCCGGCGAGTCCCGCACCGCCACCGATACGCGCGAGATCGACGGCCGCGACTGGGTCGTGTACGGCGAAGAGGACGCCGAACCGCTGTGGGTTGCGGACTTCGGTGACGTGCGCATCCTGATCGGTGGCTCGGGCGACGAGGCCGAACTGACAACGTTCGCCACCGCCGTCGGCGAAGCGCAACCGCTCGAACCGTGACCGGCGGCCTTCCCGATCAGGTCCGCCGGGCCTAGTCGACGGTGTCGTCGTCCTCGGACTCGCCGTCGTCGGCGTGCGCCAAGGCATTCTCGACTCGCTGCCGCGCCCCGGCGAGGTGCTCCTCGCACCGCTTGGCCAGCGCTTCGCCGCGCTCCCACAGTTGCAGCGACTCGTCCAGGTCGAGTCCGCCCTGCTCGAGCATCTTCACCACGTTCACCAGCTCGTCGCGCGCCCGCTCGTATCCCAATTCCCGCACGTCGGCGTTCGCGTCCACTGTTGCCTCGACCCTCATCTCGCTCGTCACTTCTCCCATCCCATCACTGCGGCCCGCGAAGCGCCGTCGGCCACCCGCACCCGCAGCTGCGTGCCCGGCGGCATCTCCTCCAGGGACCGCACCACCTCGGGCTCGCCGTCCGGCACGATCCGCTGGACCACCGCGTACCCGCGGGCCAGTGTCGCGGCCGGGCCGAGCGTCGACAGGCGCGCACGCAGGTGTTCGACGGTCGTCGCTTCCACCTGGATGCATCGGGTGACATCCCGCCGCGCCCCCTGTCTCAGCCGGTCGATCTCCTCCGCGCGCCGGTCCAGCGCCCGTAGCGGATCGGCCAGCACCGGCCGGTCGCGAAGCTGCGCGATCACGTGTTCCTCGCGCCGCACCCAGTTGCGCAGCGCCGCCGCGGAACGCGCCACGAGCTCGTCGACGAGTTGCTGCTCGGCGACAGCGTCGGGGACCACGCACTTCGCCGCGTCGGTGGGGGTCGCGGCACGCAGGTCGGCGACGTGATCGGACAGCGGACTGTCGGGTTCGTGGCCGATCGCGCTCACGACCGGTGTCGTGCAGGCCGAGATGGCGCGGCACAACGCCTCGTCGGAGAACGGCAGCAGGTCTTCGACGCTGCCTCCGCCGCGGGCGAGGATGATCACGTCCACGTTCGGGTCGGCGTCGAGAGCTTCGAGCGCGTCGAGGATCTGCGGTACCGCGGTCGGGCCTTGCACGGTGGTGTTCCGCACATCGAACCGGACCGCCGGCCACCGTCGCGCCGCCACGGACAGCACGTCGCGTTCGGCGGCGCTCGCACGGCCGGTGATCAGACCGATCCGCTGCGGCAGGAACGGTAGCGGCCGCTTGAGCCGTGGATCGAACAGACCCTCGGCGGCGAGGAGACCGCGTAGCCGCTCGATGCGGGCGAGCAGCTCCCCGATGCCGACGGCGCGGATCTCGGTGACCCGCAGCTGCAGCGTGCCGCGACCGGGCCAGAAGGTGAGCTTGCCGAACATGACGACGCGGCTGCCCTCGTGGAGCGGCAGCTCGGAATTCTGCAGCAACTGGGGAGCACACGACACCGACAGCGACATATCCACCGACGAATCGCGCAGCGTCAGGAACGCGGTGCGGGTACCGGGGCGCGCATTGATCTGGGTGATCTGCCCCTCGACCCAGATCGTGCCGAGCCGATCGATCCAGCCGGCCACCTTCTGCGCCACGGTGCGAACCGGCCACGGATTGTCCGCCGAATTGGGCCGGCCGGCCGTCGCCTGCGTCGAGGTCACTTGCCGCGCGCGGTCGTGATCCGGTTGGACAGCATCGTGACGAACGGCGAGCGGGCCGCGTGGGTGTTCTCGTAGTCGAGCAGGTCGGTGAGGTCGTCCACGGACAGGGTGCGCAGACGCGCGCGCAGCTGCGCGAGGGTCAGCGAGTCGTAGTCGAGGTATTCGACGATCTCGGGTGCCGCCTCCGGCGCAGCGTTCTTCTTCGCGGGAGCCTTCTTCGCGGCGGAAGTCTTCTTCGCCGGTGCCTTGCTCTCCGGGGGCTCCGCGGTGACCGCTGCGGCGGACGATTCCGACGCGGGCGTTCCGGCCCCGGCTTCGGCCTCGCTCGCCGGCGGAATCGAGTACAGCGCGTACCGGCCCGGCGCCGAGACGGATCCGGACCCGGTCCTCGCCTCTGCGCCGTTCGACGCGCCGCTACGCGCGGTGGAGGGAAGGGCATCGTCGTCGAATACGGCCCACTCGGGGTTCTCCGTGGGAGGTGCGCCGAAGATCTCGAACAGCTGATCGCCCTTGATCGCCAGGGAGGTCATCGCCTGCTGGATACGCATCGTCGTCTGCAGTATCTGGCTCACCGTTGTCATGGGCAGCGCAACGGCGGTACTCGGCAGTTTGAGGGTTTCTTCGTACGCGGTGATGGCCATACCGGCCGCCACTCGTGCCATGAACGGTGGACGAATCATGCCCCCAAGACTGCCTCAGGTTCCGCGGGATTGGTAGCCGAGCCGGGACCGTCCCGTTCTCGGCCCGTACTCTGGAGGCATGTCTGCGCCTGTTCCGCTCCAAGTCGGTATCACACGGTCGGCCGGTCACTCCACATCCGGAAAGCGCGTGCTCCTCGCGGAGCCGCGCGGCTACTGCGCGGGTGTCGACCGGGCCGTGGAAACGGTCGAGAAGGCACTGGACAAGTACGGTGCACCCCTCTACGTCCGCAAGGAGATCGTCCACAACCGCCACGTGGTCGAGACGCTGGCCGAGCGCGGTGTCGTGTTCGTGGACGAGACCGACGAGGTGCCCGAGGGCGCGGTGCTGGTGTTCTCCGCACACGGCGTCTCACCCGCGGTGCACGAGGCTGCCGAAGCTCGCAGCCTGCGCACGATCGACGCCACATGTCCGCTGGTCACGAAGGTGCACCAGGAGGCGAAGCGGTTCGCTCGCGACGATTACGACATCCTCCTCATCGGCCACGAGGGTCACGAAGAAGTCGAGGGCACCGCCGGTGAGGCGCCCGAGCACGTGCAGCTCGTCGACGGTCCGGCCGCCGTGGATTCGGTGACCGTCCGCGATCCCGAAAAGGTGATCTGGCTGTCGCAGACGACGCTGAGCGTCGACGAAACGATGGAAACCGTGCAGCGACTGCGGGAGAAGTTCCCGCAACTGCAGGACCCGCCGAGCGACGACATCTGCTACGCCACCCAGAACCGCCAGGTCGCGGTCAAGGCGATGGCCCCCGAATGCGATCTGGTGATCGTCGTCGGCTCGCGTAACTCGTCGAATTCGGTGCGTTTGGTGGAGGTGGCGCTGGGCGCCGGCGCCAAGGCCGGTTACCTGGTGGACTACGCCCGCGAAGTCGATCCGGCGTGGCTCGAGGGCGTCGAGACCATCGGCATCACGTCCGGTGCCTCGGTCCCCGAAATTCTCGTCCAGGGCGTGATCGAGTTGCTCGCCGAGCACGGATATCACGACGTCCAGCCGGTGACCACCGCCAACGAAACCTTGGTGTTCGCGCTGCCGCGTGAGTTGCGCGGTCCCCGCCAGGGCTGAAGTAACCGGTCCGAGCCCGACCCGCCCGGAGCTGCGGGGGCCGGACTGCGGGCTCAGTCCTCGTAGCGGTCGCGGTACCGCACCCGCGGTGGCGGGTAGGCCTGCGCGGGCGGCGCCTGCCGGGTGACGGTCGGCCGGGACTCCGGCGGGCGCGGCTCCTGAGGTTGCGGCCGACGACGCGGAGCCGGCTCGTGCGGCGGCAACTCCTCGCGACGGGACCCCCCGTCGCGGCGACGGGCCACCGGGTTACCGCGGGTATCGGCGACATCCTTCACCGACGCCACCGGCGCCGCGGCTTCGCGAGGGCGTCTGGACGTTGCAGCGCGTGGAGCCTGCTGTGGTGGAACATCGGATTCCACCGGGGGCCGCTGCGCCCGAGTCTTCGATTCGGCCGGCGTCGAACCGACCGCCTTCGCTCGGCTCGCGGGGGCCTGCCTCTGCGCCGGTGCACCGCGCTCGACGGCGGCACGCCCGGCTCGTGCGGCCCGGGTGGACCTGCGGTCGCGCGGACGCTCGCGCGGTGCGCGTGCCCGCACTCCCGGGTTCTGTCGCGCCGCAAAGATGCGCGCTCCGCCGATCAGCAGCACCACCACAGTGGCCAACAGCATCGCCGGAAAACGGTTGACCAGGGGGTACGCCACATTCAGCGCCAGATCCTTCAGTCCCATCGTGCTGCCCGAGGCCAGCAACTCCTGACCGAGCGGGATCGCCACCACCAGCAGCAGCGGAGGCTGCGCCATAGCGGTGAACAGACCGCGGTAGCGGACTGCCACCACCGCAGCCATGCACCCGAGCACATAGAACGCCGTGAACGCCGACGTCAGTTCGTCACCGCGCGCCGCATCGATCAGGAGGCCGATCAGGGTTGCCCCGGCCGCGATGGCGAGTGCCCCCCACCAGGGCACACCGGGTACCGACGGAGCCGACGACCGCATGTCGAGCGGCACCGCCGAGCGAGCACGTTGGGTTGCAGACACAGGTAGACATTAGCTTGGCCGTGTCAGCTTGCTTCGTCGACAGGACCGTCCGATTCGGTTGTTTCCGTGTACGTGCTGCGTCGGGGCCACGAGTCGACACGTCGCACCTCGGGCACATCGCCGTCGAAGATCTCCAGCTCACTGAGCTTTCGAGCGGTCACGCCGACCCGCGTCTCCATGGACGACACGGTGAGATTGAACGAGTCGACGGCCTTGCCCAGCTGCGAACCGAGACGATCGAGGTGACCGCCGACCGTGCCGAGCCGTTGGTACAGCTCACGACCGAGACGGTGGATGGTCGCGGCATCGCGCGAGAGCGCTTCCTGACGCCACGTGTGCGCGATGGTGCGCAGCAACGCGACCAGCGTCGTGGGCGTGGCAAGGATCACGTTCCGCGCGAACGCGTACTCGAGCAGGGACGGTTCGGCGCCGAGTGCGGCGTCGAGGAAGGGATCGCCCGGTACGAACAGCACCACGAATTCGGGCGTCGGGTCGAACGATTCCCAATACGCCTTCGCCGACAGTTGATCGATGTGGGTGCGCAACTGGCGTGCGTGCCGGCCGAGATGATGCTCGCGTCGCGGTGGGTCCTCTTCCTGGGCCGCGTCGAGATACGCGGCGAACGGCACCTTCGCGTCGACCACGATCTGTTTGCCGCCCGCGAGGTAGACGAGCAGATCGGGACGCACACCCTCGCTGCTCACCTGCGTATCGAAGTCGCAGTGTCGGACCATGCCCGCGAGCTCGACGACCCGCTCGAGCTGGATCTCACCCCAGCGCCCGCGCACCTGCGGGGCCCGTAGCGCGGTGACGAGCTGCTGGGTCTGGGTGGAGAGCAGCTGCGACGCCCGGTGCATGCCCTCGACCTGCTCGGTCAGGCCCGCATAGGCGTGGACGCGGCTCCTCTCGACCTGCTCGACCTGGCGTGCCAGCGCACCGACCGATTCCTGCAGCGGGCCCACCAGCCGCGACACCTGGTCGCCGATCGCTCCGGACTGTCGCCGGGCGGCATCCTCGCTGACCGCGCTCAGCGATTGCCGCAGCTGTGCTTCGTTGTCGCGCAGTGCGGCGAGCTGCGCTTCGGCGCGCGCCGCGCGGTCGCCGCTGCGCGCCGCGTGCAGCAGCCAGCCGAGCACCGCGCCCAGACCGAGCGCGATGAGCAGTCCCAGTGCCGTGAGTACTGTCATGTGGCGCATGATGCCCCACCGGACCGACAGTCACCCGCAACCGCGACGTGTCGGGGGCCTGCTCTAGCGTCTGACGGCATGCGGATCCTGCACACTTCGGACTGGCACATCGGTCGCACCTTCCACGGGGTGGACCTGCTCGCCGACCAGGCTCGCGCGCTCGCGGCGATCGCCGAGCTGGTGTCGGCCCGCCACGTCGATGTGGTCGTGGTGCCGGGCGACGTGTACGACCGGTCCATTCCCAGCTCCGACGCCGTCGCGGTGTGCAACGCCGGGCTCGAAGCGATCCGCGAGGCGGGGGCGGTCATCGTCGCGACGTCGGGCAATCACGATTCGCCGGTGCGCCTGGGCGCGGGCGCGGCGTTCGCGGCGCACGGGGGCCTGCACCTGATCACCCGGATCTCGCAGATCGACCGCCCGGTGATGCTCGACGACGGCCACGGTCCGGTCGCGTTCTACGGCATCCCGTATCTGGAACCGGAGATCACCCGCGCGGAGCTGGGGATACCCAAGGCGCGGTCGCATCAGGAGGTCCTCGATGCGGCGATGCACCGGGTGCGCACCGACGCCGAGGCCCGGGGCGGCCGCCGGGTGGTACTCGCGCACGCCTTCGTCGTCGGTGCCGAACCTACGGGTTCGGAACGCTCCATCTCGGTCGGCGGGGTCGAGACGGTGTCGGCGTCCGCGTTCGACGGCGCCGATTACGTCGCCCTCGGACATCTGCATTCGCCGCAGACCGTCACCGAGCGCGTGCGGTACTCGGGGTCGCCGCTGCCCTATTCGTTCGGTGAGCGCACGCACCGCAAGGCTGCGTGGCTCGTCGACCTCGACGAGACCGGCCTCGCGTCGGTCGAGCGGGTCGAGCTGCCGGTCGTACGCGAACTCAGCCGGCTGTCCGGCACCCTCGACGAGTTGCTCACCGATCCGGCCCACGAGGCCGTCCACGATCACTACGTGTCGGCGGTGCTCACCGACAAGGTCCGCCCGCTCGACGCGATGCGCCGGCTGCGGGAGCGTTTCCCGCACGCCGTGCACGTCGAATGGGATCGCCCCGCCACCGCCCCCGAGGGCCGCTACCGCGACAAGGTGCGCGGCCGCAGCGACCTCGAGATCGCCGGAACCTTCCTGGCCGATGTGCGCTTCGAGGCGTCCGTGCGCGAGATCGGCTGGGTCGAGCAGGCTTTGCGCGATGCGGACCGCCGCCGCGGCGTCGGCGAACGCCCCGCGGCCCCCACCGATGCGCGGACGGATGTGCCCGCATGAGACTGCATTCGCTCGAGATCACCGCATTCGGGCCGTTCGCCGAGACGGTCCGGATCGACTTCGACGAACTCGGCGCCGACGGATTGTTCCTGCTGCACGGGCAGACGGGTGCGGGGAAGACGTCGATCCTCGACGCGGTGGCTTTCGCCCTGTACGGCACCGTGCCCGGCGCCCGCGCCGACGGCCGCCGGTTGCTGTCCGATCACGCCCCCGCCGGCACTGCGCCGCGGGTCCGTCTCGAGGCCACCATCGCGGGGCGCCGGCTGTGCCTCGAACGCAGTCCCGAATACGAGCGGCCGAAGCTGCGCGGCACCGGCACCGTCAAACAGCAGGCGAAGGCCACGTTGGAGTGGCTCGACGGTGCGGGCGAGAATCTGTCGCGGATTCCCGATATCGGCGACGCCGTCAAGGCGCTGCTGGGCATGAGCGCCGAACAGTTCTTCCAGGTGGTGTTGTTGCCGCAGGGCGATTTCGCGAAGTTCCTGCGGGCCGACAGCGACGAACGCGGCAAGCTCCTCGAGCGCCTGTTCGACACCACCCGTTTCGGCGACGTCGAGCAGTGGTTCAAGGACCGCCGCGGTGCAGGCGCGAAACGTCTTACCGAGCAACAGAAATCGGTCGACGTTCTCGCGGCGAAGGTGGCCGCTGCGGCCGGGATCGAGGCGGGCGCCGACGCCGACCCGGTCGAATGGGCCCACCGATTGCTTGCGGACGCCGCCGACACCCGAGACGAGACCGACACAGCGCTCGGACGGGCGCGCCGCGTGGATCAGCGCAACCGCAGCGCGCTCGACGACGCGGTCGCGCTCGAACAACGGCTGCGCCGGCGCGCCGCCGCCCACACTGCGCTCGCGACACTGGACTCGACACAACCCGAGCGGCAGCAGATGCTCGCCGAGCGCGATGCCGCACACCGCGCGGTGCCCGTCGTCGTCGTCGATCGCGATGCCCGGCGCGCGGTCGCCGAAGCCGACGCAGCCCTGCGCGCCGCAGAGGCCGCGACCACACCGCTCGCGGACGACGACGAGGGGCGCCGGCTGCTCGGGCAGCTCACGGGCGAGCCGGCCGACACCGACCGCGACACGATCCGTCCCCGCTGCGAGCAGTGGTCCGCCGAGACGGCACGCCTCGACGCGCTGCTGGAGGAACAACATCGGATCTCGGAGATCGACACGCGCCGGCAGCGCCTGAACTCCCGGCGCGACGTACTGACCGCCGAACACGACCGGATCGTCATCGAGCAGTCGGTGCTCCCCGAACACATATCGGAGGCGACCGCGGCGGTCAGCGAGGCCGAAAAGGCCGCAGCAGCGTTGCCCGGCCTCGTCGCCACCCGCGACCGCGCAGCCGACGCGCTCGGCGCGTCGGTCGAACTGCAATCCCGCAGAACGGAATTGGAAGCCGCCGAGCAGAAGGTTGCCGCGCTGCACACCGCGCACAACGACGCACGCACCGTCCTCCTCGACATCCGGGAGCGGCGGATCGCGGGGATGGCCGCGGAATTGGCCTCCCATCTCGTCCCCGGCGACGCATGTGTGGTGTGCGGATCGGTCGAGCATCCCGCCCCTGCACAACCCTCCGCCGACACCGTCACGAAAACCGACGAGGAACGCGCNCACAGCGCCGAACAACGCGCGGCGGCCGCGCTGTCCGACGCCCGCACCGCGGTCACCGAAATTGCGAACACCGTCGCCGTGCTGCGCGAACGCTGCAACGACGGCACCGTCGACGCTCTGGCCTCCGCGCACGAAGAGGCGGTTCGTGCCCACGACGCCACCGCCGCCACCGCGGCCCGGCTCGACCGTTGTCGCGGTGCAGTAGACGAGTTCCGCCGGCGCGAGAGCGAGCTGCAGCAACGCGCGCGGCAGATCGACACCGACCTGGGTGAGACGACCCGCGACCTCGCGGTATTCGCCGCCGAAGCGGACGAGATCGGCCGACGTATCGCGGCCGTGGTCGGCGACGCCGGGCAGCTCGCCCCCCGCCGGAAGCGGGTGGCAATCCTCGCCGCAGCGGCCACGGACCTGCTCGACGCGCGGCTGCGCGCCGCGCACACCCTCACGGTGGCGCAGCACCGAGTGCACGAAGCAGAGAAGGCTGCCGCCGACGCGGGATTCGCCGATGTCGCCGAGGCATGTGCGGCGCAGCGTCCCTCCGCGCGCATCGACGAGATCGATCGGGCGGTGCGGAACGCCGAGAACGAACGGGCCGTCGCGACGTCCGTACTCGCCGAACCGGAGATCGCCGCTCTGACCGGTGACGAGACCGCGGACGTGGCCGCCGCGCGGGAGGCGGTCACCCTCAGCGCCGCCGCCCTCGATGCTGCGCTCGCGACGGCTACCGAGGCGCACCGGCGGCACACCGA
>NZ_JAUZMZ010000131.1:0-13200 GCF_036327435.1 Rhodococcus chondri
CGTATTCGCACCACCATCTCCACGGTGAATGCCGCTTGTATTCTTCGGAGTTGCCGCAGGCCCCGGACCTCGAGCAGACGGTGTTCCTCAACGAGCGGGCACTGTTCTGGACTCGGCACGTCGATTCCGGGCACAGCGAACCGGACCTCGAGGCCCTGTTCGAACGGTACCGTCCCACGCTCGTAGCACCTGCCCACGGCAGCGTCATCGACCGTCTCGACGAGATGGTGGAACTGCTGAAGGCCGGAATGGCCGAGAGCCGCAAGCAGAACCGGCTCGTCGCGGCACGGTGGGCACCGACCGACGGCACCCGATAGCAGTTCGCTGGACCAGAGCATCTCCCTGCAACAACACGAAACGAGAAGGCTGCTGCGCACTCCGCACATACGCTGCGGAACACGGCGCGAACCCTCCACCCGTGATCCCGACGGTCGGTCGTTGTTCCCGAACTTTCGATCACCGGACCGAGTCGCCGAGCAGGCGGCATCACCTGACCGGACTCCCGCCGGCGATGCAGACATCAGGAAGCGTCGCCGACCGGAGTCCGTCCGTCAGTACGGCCGATTACCAACGATTGTGACCCGCTCCATGATACGGGTGCCCTCCCCTATGTCATTGCAGGCATAGTGCTGAGTGGATCGGTTGTCCCAGAAGGCGACCGTGCCGGGTCGCCAGCTGAGGCGGCATTGGTATTCGGGCTTGCTCGCCTGGCGATACAGCAGGTTGAGGAGGGCGTCGCTCTCGCAGATGTCCATGCCCACGATGCGCGAGGTGAAGGGCTCGTTTACGTAGAGGATCGGGGCGCCGGTGTCTGGATGTGTACGCACCACCGGGTGCTCCACGGGTGGATATTTCTGCGCCATCGCCGCTTTCCGATCTGCGGTCACGCCTGCGCCGAATGCCTTGTCGAAGTCATGGATCGCTCGCAGCGGTCTCACCGCATTCTGCAGCTCCGGGCTGAGACCATGAAACGCTGCCTCCATGTCTGCCCATAGCGTGTCGCCGCCGACCGGTGGGAGTTGCTTTGCGCGCAGGATGGATCCAAATGACGGCTCGGCACGCCAGCTCACATCAGAGTGCCAGAAATCCTCGCCGTACGGACTCAGTGACCGCGCGGATTCGGTGCCGGGAGATCGATTGAGAACTATCAATTCGGGGTGGTCCCGGTTCGCTCCGATGAAGGGATGGATTTCGAGCTCGCCGAAGAGTCTGCCGAACGCGACGTGCTCGGCGGCCGTGAGCTGGTGCTGGTCCCGAAAGAACAGCACCTTGTGTTCGACCAGTGCCTTACGGATCTCAGCAACCGTGTCGGTCGGCACCGAGCCGGACAGTTCGATACCGCGCACCTCGCAACCGATACGAGATGTGAGTGGATGAAAATCGATCATTTGCTTTCCTCCGTCGGAGTTGGTCTGTGAGATCCAGTTCACCGGCCGGCCTTCGCAGAGTCCAAAGAATTCTGTCGATGCGATGTATAGCGGACGTCAATGCCCGGTGAATTCCGCCAGCGTGAGCCGCAGAAAAGCGACCGGGGCCGGATCGAGTTTTCCATGCTGGTAGACCAGGCCTATCTTGGTCGTATGGGTTGGGGAGATGGCCTTGACGCGCGTTCCCGCTGGTATTCTCTCCGCAGAGAGCGTCGTCAGGCAGGCTCCTACACCGCACCTCACCAGCTCGAGGGTTGACTCGTAGTCATCGTTCTCAACGGTCGCGGACAGGTGCGCGCCGTGCGTAGTGAAGAACCGATCGAGCGCGATGCGGGTCGGGTTCCCCGCGCTCGGCAAGATGAGCGGAAGTTCGCAGACCTGTTCAGGCGTCAGATGAGCCTGATTCGGACGGGGCTCTGTTCCGGGTGGCAGTAGTACCGCCAGCGGTTCGGCCCCGAGCTCGACGGTGTGGACATCGGATGGTGCTCGATTGATCCGGGCGAACGCCAGTTCACATCCGCCGCCGGCGACGAGCGTGTAGACAGCTGCGTTCGAGCGAGGGTGAAGCACTGTCATCTTCACGTCGGGATAGCGCCGCCTGAAGGCCGCCATGACGTGCCCGATAGGGCTCGTGAACGAGTGGGAACTGACGATACGGAGGTGACCGGCCGTGATCCCGTGCAGCGCGGCAACCGTTGTGCTCAGATCGTCCAGCTCGGCGACCACGCGACGGGCGTGATCTACCACGACATCACCTGCCGGCGTCGGTGTTACGCCGCGTGCCGACCGGTGGAACAGCTTGAGCCCGAGTTCCGACTCGAGCTTCGCGACGGCATGGGAGAGCGTTGGCTGCGTGGCGTGCACCGCGGTCGCGGCGTGGGTGAATGAGCGGTGCTCAGCCACCGCGAGCACATACCGCAACTGTTGGATCTCCATCACGCCACCTGAATGATTGTCTTGCCCGCAGCGCGCCGATGCGCAACCGTCGCGAGCCTTTCACCGGTCTGCTCGAGTGAGAACAGGGAGTCGACCATGGACCGGATGAAGCGTCCGGCCCACCGAAACTCTCGACGAGCCGGCTCGTCAAGTGATCTGTCAAGATGGTCGATGTCGACGCCCAGTTGGTCCGCTCGAACTCGGGCGCAGAGACGATCGGGTGCATACTTCACGGTGCGGGCGGCGTCTTTGGTCCGCTTCATCGGGGCGTCGCGCTCGTTCGGGCGGTCATACCTGCTCCTTTGTCGGGTCCGACACCGGTCTCCTACCAGCTGATCTGCAAGATGACCGAGCCACGAGCAGAACTGAGTAGTGCGGCTCGCTCGACACCGAATGATATGCACTCCACAGCAGTTCAATCAGACAAGGCGCAGTGCTGCGTGCAGCACTGCACGTTCCTCCTCGAGTTCCCGGCGCGATACCGCTGCATCCACCAGCACCGCCGAACAATGGAACGTGCCGGGAAACAGATGGGTCTCCACCGGAATTCCGGCCTCCGAGAGTGCACGCGAGTAGTTCAATGCCTCGTCCCGCATCGGATCGAACTCCATCGCCGCGATATAGGCCGGAGGAAGGCCCGACAGGTCCGTTGCACGCGCCGGAGCCGCATAGGCGGGTACATGGACCGTCCCGGGCACCCCGGCGCCAAGGTAGTACGCCCAACTCGTTTCTGCCGCTCGGCGTGACCACATCGGGGTGTCGACGAACCGACGCATGCTGGGCGTGGAGATCCGGTCATCGAGTTGAGGTGCGGCGAGGTACTGGAAGCACGGTTCGGGGAGCCTCGGCCCCTGTGCATTGTCTCCCCGCCGCATGTCGCGAAGTTTCAACGCGAGTGCTGCAGCCAGCCCCCCACCCGCGCTGCGCCCGTGCAGCGCAATCCGGCTCGGGTCGACGCGTAAAGACTCCGATTCCGCCACCAGCCACGTGAACGCCGCGACCGCGTCGTCGAGTGCAGCCGGGTACGGATGCTCAGGGGCGAGCCGGTAGTCGACTGCGACCACTACGGCCCCGACCTCGCGCGAAAGTTGCTGATTGCGTGCGTGCGCGGCGTCGATCGACCCCATGACGTAGCCGCCGGAATGCAGGTGCAGCACCACCGGCAACAGTTCATCGGTGTCACGCGGCCGGTAGACGCGCACGCGCAGAACCGGGTATCCCGTGCCGTGGTCGATCCCGAACTCCTCGTCGCATACAGACGGGTGCGACGCAACGGGCTCTGCGCGTTGCGCACCGGAAGACCTGGCCGACGCGAGGTCGGTCAGATCCGGGGCCCGAATCCGTCCGGCCGCGTCGACGAGTTCGGGATCGAATCGATAGCCCGTCATACGGTGCGGTCGAGGACGTACTCGGACGGGTCCGGCCCCCGGGTGCGCTGCCAGAACTCGAGGGTGCTCAGCGGCCAGTTCTGCGATACCCGACCGGACGAGCTCTTGTACCAACTGTGCACACCCTCCACACCGAATGCCATTGCCGCACTCGCCGCGTCGACTCTCTCGTAGAAGCGCTCGAGCGCTTCGGGCCGACAGTCGATCGTACGTGCGTCGGCATCGAACAGCGTTCGCAGGCACGCCATCACATAGTCGACCTCAGCCTCGGAGAACAGCACGATGCTGCCGTTGACCACCAGATTCGTGTTGGGACCGTACAGCAGGAAGAAATTCGGGAATCCGGGAACTGTGACACCGACGTTCGCCCGAGCTTCGCCGCCCCAGACGTCGTGCAGGTTCGCCCCGCCGCGGCCGACCACGTCCATGGGCACGAGGAACTCGGACGCGCGGAATCCTGTTCCGTAGATGATCACGTCGACCTCGTGGTGGCTTCCGTTCGCGGTAACCAAACCCTGCGGAGTGATCGCGGTGATCGATTCCGTCACCAGCTCGACGTCGTCGCGTTTGAGGGTGGACGCCCACCGGCCGTCGTCACGGAGCATCCGTTTCGCATACGGCGGGTAGTCGGGGACGACGTGCGCGAGGAGGTCGGGGCGGTCGGCGAACTCACGCTCGAGGTACTCCTCGAGCGCACAACGCAGGGCATGGTTGTCCTCGGACACCGATCCGGGCTTGTCCCACGCCGGGTCGACGAGGGCATATCGGCGACGGCCTTCGACGCCGACCCAGAACTGCAGGAATCTGAACCACCGGTGATAGCCGGGGATTTCCCGGAGCAGCCATCGCAGGCCCGGTGCAAGCTCGGCGTGATAGTTCGGGGTGGGCATGATCCACGGCGGAGTTCGCTGGAAGAGCACAACTGCCTCTGCTGCTTCGGCGATTTCGGGGACGACCTGGAAGGAGCTGGCGCCGGTACCGACGACGGCGACCCGTTTTCCGTTCAGGTCGACATCGTGGTTCCAGCGGGCGGTATGCCAGGCGTCGCCGGTGAACGATTCGAGTCCGGGCGTAGCGGGGAAAGCAGGGCGGTTCAACTGGCCGACCGCACTGATCACGGCGTGCGCCTCGATCGTGCTCACGCTCCCGTCGGCGGTATCGCGAACGGTGAGCCGCCAGATCCTGGCGTCTTCGTCGAACCTCGCAGCAGAGACCTCGGATCCGAATCGGATGTGGTGCCGAAGCGATTGTGCCTCAGCGAAGTCTCGGAAGTATTCGAGGATGGAATCACGCCGCGAGTACTGGTATCGCCACCCTGCGTGCTGCGCGAATGAATAGCTGTAGCAGAAATTGCTGGTATCGAGTTGGCAACCTGGATAGTCATTTTCGAGCCAGACACCGCCGACGTCGGCGTTTCGTTCGAGGACCGTGAACGGGACCCCTGCTTCGTCGAGCCGGTGCGCCGCGGCCAGTCCCGACATGCCGGCTCCGATCACGACGACACGGAATTCCCGATCGGGGCGCACATCCTCGAGCGTCCAATCCGGGCCGTTCACATCGACGCCGAGCTGTCCCAGAAACAACGACAGGTAGTCGGTGTCGACGGGTCCGGTAACGAACTCCATCAGAACGCGTAAGTCTTCCGGACGATAGTCGGGCGCTGCAGGACGACCGGCCCGATGCCAGTCACGCAAAGCTCGCATCGCAAGAGTACGTCCCAATTCCTGCTGTTCGCTCGAGAGGCCCCCCTGCGGTTCGAGCCCGAGCGGTGTCGGGTGCACACCCGGCCGTAGATCCTCTCGGAGGAGCGTGTGGTCTCCGGTCAGGTATGCGACCGCGGGCAGCAGAGAGGGCAGCTCCGCAACGTGCACCGCGCTGCGGAGCTGTTCGTCGAAGTTCGGGTCATCGTGGGACATGAATTCACCGTCGGCCATCCCGATCACCTACCCACGCGCAAATCTGCAGCACGCGGACCGAACATGTCGATACCGATCACCGCATCAGATTTTCTGGAGTCTCCTCGAGCGACTCGCCCCATCAAGTTCTCCTCTACGCCTGTGAGTCGAATCCGTAGCTGGTTACACGTCATTCGGGGCAACCATGAACTCGACGGGAAGCAGATCGTTCTTGCGTTACGCGCGAAGAACAGCATCGCCTGATTCTGACAACAACGTCACTTGAATTCAACCACTGAGGAGTCGCCTGCTTCACACACTGCAGTCCTCGCCGTTCAGACGGGCGTCGATATGACGCGCAAGTTGTTCGCCTGCGCGTTGCACGTGTTCGAGCGTCGCAGCCCTGACGCCTTGGGCATCTCGCCCCCCGATCTTTGCGAGGATCTCGGTGTGGTCGTTCACTGTGGTCACAGGCCAGTCCGCGGAGCATGTACAACCCTTGGTCGTATAGAACCGCCGCGGCGTGTAGCGAGAGAGGATCTGGATCACCCAACCCAGTTTGGGCGCTCCCGCAGCAAGATTGATTTCTCGATGGAACCGATGGTTCGCCTCCTCCACAGCGTCGAGATCGTGCCGCTCCGAAGCGGCCACGAGCGATGCGTGTATCTCTTCGAGACGGGCGCACTGTGCTGCGGTCATTCGTGCAGTAGCCCTCGCCGCGAGCTCTCCGGCCACAGCGGATTGAACCAGGAAGATATCCCGGATATCGTCTCCGGTCACCGTGGCGACTGTAAAACCGCGGCGGGGTTCGAGATTGAGGAAGCCCTCCACCTCCAGCGCCTTGAGCGCCTCACGCGCCGGAGTAGGCGAGATTCCGAGTTCACTGGCGACCGCCTCGGGACGCACCCGTGTACCGGGGGCAAAGGCACCTGAAATGATCTTGTCCCGCACGTACACAACGGCTTCCTCGCCGAGCGGCCGGCGGGTACGGGGGGTTTCGATAGTCATGTGGTGCGCACTCCTTGGTCATCCCTGTCCGCCGCCGCCGGTGGTGCCGGATACGGAGATACAGCATCGAGCGACCCGAATCGCCTAGGCGATCGACCGCTGTAACCGGTCACGGTCACGAAGTGAGGAGCTGTATCAGTGCACCCAGCGTGATGCGCCGGCTCTCCGTCTCATCGGTTCCGGACGCTGCCCGGAGTGATCGAAACCACCCGGTCAGGCGTCCACGACCCGGTCGCTTTCGCCGCGCCCTCTCATCCACTGCGGTCAGCCCGACCTGACATCGCGAGCACCCTCGTGCACTGCCGTGCCGTCACCGACGCTTCCAGCCCCGGGGTCGCCGAGCAGCTCCAGCAAGGACTCGACCGTCGAGTTCAAGTCCGCAATCGAGCTGACCGCGGCGACGTATCTATCCGGCCGGACGATGTAGACCTCCGATTCCGGATGCTCGAGGTAGAGATCCCGCAGACCACCTTCGAGGTCGTAAACGTCCACAACAGGAATCTCGGCAGCCGTGTCCCGGGTCGAAGGGTCGAACTGCCCGTTCCGGCGGTATGCCGAAGGAACGTGCGACTGCACGACGGAACCGTTGTGAGCGGCAAGGAGAGCCGCTGTCCGGGGAGACAGTGCCTCTGCAACACCTTCGACAACTCCCACCAGCGTGATCCGGGTACCGAGCACGTCGTCCAGGCGCAGCCTCGTGCCGTCGAGCTTCTCCACCATGGGCTGAGGGAACGCTCGGCCGACCAGAGAGGACCGGCCGGCCCCGTCGCGCAGTACGAAGCCGTCCTCGTAACGCGGCACCGGTTTGTACTTCATCTGGAGGATGTAGTCGCGCCCGCCGGGAACCCGCTGAACACCCCGGAAGAACAGATTGCGGAACCATTCCGTTCCTCGATTGGCGGGGTGGTAGAGACGCCCCACGCCGGTGGCGAACTGCACCATTTCGCGTGCAGCCTCCCGTCGTTCCGAATCGTATGTTTCGAGCAACCTCGGAGACGCGGATCCGGACAGGACCATTCCGAGCTTCCACGCGAGGTTCGTAACATCCCGCATACCGGAGTTCATACCTTGTCCGAAGAACGGGGGCTGGAGGTGCGCGGCATCGCCGACCAGGAACACGCGGCCCTTCTGGAATCTGGCCGCGGTGCGCGAATGGTGCCAGTAGATCCTGCGACGGACCGGTTCCGGTACTTCTCCGTCCGGATAGAACTGCTTCATCAACTCGGCGACCGTCTCGGGTTCGGCCATCTGATCCGGGTCCTCACCGTCGAGCACCTTGAACTCGAAACGCCGGTATCCGAACGGGAGAGGAATGGTCATCGACGGCCGCCGTGGCGACGTGTACACCGCCGAGTAGGGCGCGTCCCACGTGTCGTCCTTCACGTCGACGACGAGCCACTTCATGGGCGCAGTGTCGCCCTCGAGTTCGATATTCATGGCGTCCCGAACGAAGCTGCGGCCGCCGTCCGCGCCGATCACGTAGCGGGCGCGGATGGTGACAGTTTCACCGTCCTGCCGGGCCGTGACGGTCACTCCGTCTGCATCCTGCACCAGGCCGACAGCCTCGCACGCGGTGCGTAGTTCTACAGTGCCGAAGCGCCCCAGGCTCTTCCGCAGTACCGCTTCGAGGTTCGGCTGGAAGAACAGGTTTCGGCGTGGCCAGCCGTAGGGCCGGCCGCTCGGAGCCACGTGAGCGAGAACGCGCTTGCGCGAGTCGTAGTAGCGGATCGGCGCGTTACGCACTGCGTTCCCCAGTACCTCCTCCGCCATACCGAAACCCTGCAAGGTGCGCAGGGCCTCGTCGTCGATTCCGACCGCGCGGGGCTCCTCGAGAATCTCCGCTTCGCGATCTATCAGCGTCGTCGATACTCCGTACTGCGCCAGCAGATTTGCCAGCGTCACGCCTGCGGGCCCGGCACCGATGATCGCTACGTCGCGGTCGAGGGCTTCCATTTTTCGTCTCCTGGTTCGTGTGAAAACTCCGGGCGGTCAGCTACGCGACAGCAGCAACCCGCTCGTCGGGACGCTCGTTCCAGCGGTGACAAGCATGTGATCGACCCCGTCGATGGGGTTGCAGGATTGATCCCGTAGCTGCCTGACGGCTTCGAGAATGCCGTTCATGCCGTGGATATAGGCCTCACCCAGCTGGCCACCGTGTGTGTTGAGCGGCAGCCTGCCATCGAGCTCCAGATTTCCGTCCCGGATAAAATCCTTGGCTTCGCCCACCGGGCAGAATCCGAAAGCCTCGAGCTGTGGCAACACCAGGGGTGTGAAGTGGTCGTAGATGATCGCACCACCGATGTCGTCCGGTGTCAGGCCACTTGTTTTGTACAGTTGCCGAGCGACGAGAGACATCTCGGGAAGACCCACGAAGTCGCTGTCGGGTCGGTAGTAACTCGTCATCGAATGCTGGTCGTCGGCGATGCCCTGTGCGGCGGCGGCAATCGACACCGGGCGCTGAGCAAGATCCGCAGCGCGCTCACTGCTCGTCACGACCAGCGCGACACCGCCGTCACTTTCCTGGCAGCAGTCGAGCAGGTGCAGCGGTTCGACGATCCACGGCGACTGCTGATGTTGTTCGAGGGTGATCGGCTGCTCGTAGAACCACGCATTGGGATTCGTGGCAGCATGTTTGCGGTCCACCACACTGATGCGGCCGAAATCCTCACTGGTCGCACCGAAGGTGTGCATGTAGCGCTGGGCGAACATCGCGACCTTGCTCGCAGGTGTCAACAAGCCGAAGGGATTCGTCCAGCCTGCAGAGACCTGCTCGGAGCCGGCGCCTACAGGCTGGCCCCGATTGGCCGTGCCGAATCGCTTGCCCGACCGCTCGTTGAACGCCCGGTAGACGACGACGTTGCGGGCGGCGCCGGTCGCGACCGCCAGCACGGCCTGCAGTACGACACCGCAGGCGGCGCCGCCACCGAAGTGCACGCGGGAGAAGTACGTCACGTCACCCATGCCGAGGGCCCGGGCGATATCGGTTTCTGCGCTGGTGTCCATCGAGATGGTCGCCAGGCCGTCGATGTCTTCAGGGCGGAGTCCGGCATCGTCGATCGCGGATTTGACCGCTTCCACAGCCAGTTTCAGCTCGCTGCGACCGGATTTCTTGGAGAATTCGGTCTGCCCGATGCCGACGATCGCGGTCTTGTTGCTCCACTGGCTATCCATGGGAAACGTCCTTTCCGCCGGTCTCGGCAACCGGGTGGAACAGGGGCAGTACGAGGCCGGGTTCGACCTCGGTGAACTCGACTTCGACCGGCATTCCGATCGAGACGTCGCTCGGTTGCACTCCGACGACCTGCGACACGAGGCGCACCCCTTCGACCAGTTCGATCACCGACACGTTGTAGGGCTCGTCGAATCCCGGTGACAGTGGCTTGTGGAACGTGACATGTGAATAGACCGTGCCCGCTCCCGAGGCGACGAGGTGTCCGAGTTCGAACGACCCGCACACCGAGCAGATCGGCTTGGGAGGATGACTCAGCGCGGAGCAATCCGAACATTGCTGGACACGTAGTTCGCCGTCGCGTACACCGTTCCAGAAGTCTTCGGTGTCTTCGCTGATCGCCGGCCACGAGCGCTTCCGCTGCGATACCGGTGTCGCGTCCTGCTTTTCCGCTTGCGTACTCATACCAGCTCCACCTTCACGGAACTGACGACGGCGTCGGCGCGACGACCGTTGTCGATGGTCAGATCGAGGGCGACGAGCAGTCGGTCCTCGACTTGTTCGCGACCGACGACCGTGGCACCCACCGTGAGGGTGTCGCCGGGACAGCCATGCGAGTTGATCTTGATGCTCATCTTTCGCAGGAACGACTCGTACCCACCCCATTCGGTGACGATCCTGCCGATCAACCCCTGGTACCACATGGTGTTCAGGAAGATGTTCGGTGCGCCGTTCTCCTGTGCGAACGGCGGATCATGGTGGATCCGATACAGATCCCGTGTCCCGACGACGTCCTTCGCGAGTGTCGAGTAGGTGACATCAAAGGTGAAGGGCTCGAGCTTGTTCCCCACGACGACCTCGTCCCAGGGAATGCGCGGTCGGGCTGTCATGGCTTCGCTCCCGTTCCGTCGTACAGCAGCGTGACGTTCCGCGCGATCGCGACAAGACGCTCGTTGTGCTGCGTGTGGTATTCGATTTCGTAGGTCATGAATACACCGGGTCCGACCTTCGTCTGCTTGACTGGGCTGACCGCCGTCACACGGCGATCCCTGCCAATGTGTCCGTCCTCTGGTCCGAACGGCTCGAGGTACTCCTCCTCACGTCCCACCACTGTCACCGTGGTGAACCCGTAACTCGCAAGGATCTCGCGGATCTTTCCTTCGGGCGTCGACGTTCTAGCTTGCTCCACTTGGCCGCGAAGATACTCCGGCAGCCACCACGCATCGATATTGAACGCCATCAGACCCTGCGGCGGCGCAATGACGCGACCGAAGCGGGACGTCTTCGCCACCTCGGGCTGCCAGTAGACGGGATTGGCATCCTCCACCATCCCGCAGAACTGCTGGATCGCGGTTGTCTCGAGCGGATACGCCGACCACACGCGGGGGGCGTACTCACCGATGTACGGAGCCAGCTGGTCTGCCAGCCCTGCGTATTTCTCTTTCAGTTCCACAACATCCTCCTTGTGGCCGGTCGGCACAGCGCTGCACGCAACGATCAACCACATTCCGGTTGGGATGACTCGTTATTCGTTCGAGCACAACTCGTTCAGGTAGTTCCCCAGCGTGCGAGCACGTCATCGAGCTCACCTGGTTCTCGGTCCGCGATCGCACCGGGAGTGCGCGACAGCCTCGGGGCGACGCCCGGTACGCGACCGCCCGCGAACTCCTGGATGAGCTCTCGTTGACGGTTGTGTTCGTGCCCGGCAACTTCGTCCAGCGACAACACCGGCGTGACGCACGCGTCGACACCGTCGAACGCTGCGCACCAGTGCTCCCGAGTCCGGGTCCGGAAGAGCGCCGCGATGTCCTTCTTGCGCTGGGGCCACGACTCGACGTCCGCCTGAGCGTTGTCCCATTCCGGACCGTCAAGCCCTAGCACCTCCCGGAATGCCCGGTAGAACTGCGGCTCGATACATCCAACCGCCATGAAACCGCCATCGGCCGTTTCGTAGACGTCGTAGAAGAAGGCGCCCGAGTCCAGCCGGTTCGTGCCTCGGCGATCGGAGTGCTGCCCGACCGAACGGTTCCAGTGGAAGGTCGTCATCAGATTGGCTGCGCCGTCGACCATCGCGGCGTCGACAACCTGGCCCTTGCCCGAGTGGGAACGCTCGAACACGGCACACATGATGCCGTACAGCAGATACATCGATCCCCCGCCGTAGTCGCCCACCAGGTTCAGCGGCACCGTCGGGGGTTCATCGCTCCGACCGATCGCACCGAGCGCGCCGGCGATCGAGATGTAGTTGATGTCGTGCCCGGCCGACTGCGCGAGGGGCCCCGACTGGCCCCATCCGGTCATTCGCGCGTAGATCAGCTTCTCGTTGCGACGCAGGCATTCGTCCGGTCCCAGGCCGAGTCGTTCCATCGTGCCCGGCCTGTACCCCTCGATCAGCACGTCGGCGCCCGTCACCAGCTGCAGGACCCGTTCCACCCCCGACGGCTGTTTCAGGTCGACAGCGATTCGGCTACGTCCCCGGCCGGTGGGCCCGACCCGCGCTTGGCGGTCCGCGCGGTCGATACGGACGACGTCGGCACCCATATCGGCCAGAAGCATCGCAGCGAAGGGGCCCGGGCCCATCCCTGCCATTTCGAGGACACGCAGCCCTGCGAGTGGTCCCGTCATGTTCGCGTCTCCTGTTCTTCGATTTCGTGGTTCCCATCGGCGATGGGGCGTGCGCGGGTCACAGAACGAGTGCGGGATCGGCCCCGAATGCTCCGCGTGTTGCGAGATCCCGAATGGCATCGTCCGACAGGTTCAGATGCGATCGGAGCACCGATACGGTGTCCTCACCCAGGCGAGGCACACGACGGCTTTCACCGGTTGCCGACTCCGGATCCAAAGGCCCTCGGACCAAAGGTATCTCGGTTCCGTCCGTGCGTGTCGCGACACCCATGAACGGTGCGGACAACTCGTTGTCGGCGATGAACTCGGGGATCCGGTTGACGAGGGCATACGGGATCCGGACCTCGTGCAGAATCTTCACCCACTCGGCGCTGTCCCGTTCGGCGAAGACCCGCTCCATGACTTCCTGCTCGTCGTAACGATTTTCCCCTCGAAGCAGGTGTGTCGCGAAGCGGGGGTCTTCGAGGATCTCGGGACGGCCCGCGGCCTGGCACAACCTCTCGAACATCCGATCGTTTCCGATCGCCACCTGAATCCACCGATGGTCGGCCGTCCGGTAGGCCCCGTGCGAGGCGCCGGCGCCGCCGGCACGCGGCTGCGAGGGGGCACTGTCCTCCCCGGTCGCCAGGAAGCGCAGGACGTCCGCGCCCATGAGATGAACTGCAGACGACAGCAGCGACACCGAGAAGTGGCCGCCCTCGCCCGTGCGGTCGACCTCGAGGACAGCCGCTAGAACCTCGATCGTCCCCCAC
>NZ_JAUZMZ010000132.1:0-13025 GCF_036327435.1 Rhodococcus chondri
CGATCGGTGTGGTCGGTGCCATCGCCCCGTGGAACTCCCCGGTCGCGAGCGATGCCCAGAAGATTGCTCCCGCGCTCGCGGCGGGCAACGCAGTGGTGCTCAAACCGGCCGAATGGACGCCGCTGGTGTCGTTGGCGCTCGGCCGGCTGATTCACGACACCGGTCTCCCCCCGGGCCTGCTGTCGGTGCTGCCCGGCAAGGGCTCGATCCTGGGCGACGCAATTGTGCAGCACCCGCACGTCGGCAAGGTGAGCTTCACCGGCGGCACCCGCACCGGCCGGGCGATCGCGCACGCGGCGGCCGAGAAGTTGATGCCGGTGTCGCTCGAACTCGGGGGCAAGTCACCGACCATCGTGCTCGACGACGCCGATGTGGACGCCGCGGTCGCCGGGGTGATGTACGGGATCTTCTCGTCGACCGGGCAGAGCTGCATTGCCGGCTCGCGGTTGTTCGTCGACCGGAAACTGTACGACCGGTTCGTCGAGCGGCTCGTCGAGCGCACCCGGCACCTGCGGCTCGGACACGGCCGCGACCCCCGTACGCAGGTGGGGCCGATGGTGCACCACGCCCACCGCGATTCGGTGGCCGCATATGTCGATCTCGCCCGGCGGGAAGGCGGGAGGGTGCTGTGCGGCGGGGCGCTGCCCGAGGACGAGGACCTCGCGGCCGGCGCGTACTACCTGCCGACGGTGATCGACGGCCTGCGCAACGACGCCCGGGTGTGCCAGGAGGAGATCTTCGGCCCCGTCCTGGTCGTGCTGCCCTTCGACGACGAAGCGGATCTGCTTGCGCAGGCCAATGATTCGGTCTTCGGACTGGCCGCGGGCATCTGGACGCGAGACTATCGGCGCGCGTGGCGGCTGGCCCGGCGCCTCGAGGTCGGCACCGTGTGGATAAACACCTACAAGAAGTTCAGCATCTCCACTCCCTTCGGTGGAGTGAAGGAGAGCGGTCTGGGTGTCGAGAAGGGCCGCGCGGGTATCGCGGCGTACTCGCGGCAGAAGAGCGTGTACCTCGGCTTGGACGACGGCCCCGACACCTGGGCGGATTGACAGCTCCTCGTCTCCCATCGTCGACGGACGGTAGTGGACTGCGGGACTGTACAAGCAAATACCTTAGCGCTAAGATATTGAGATATAAGTCACTGGAGGTCCTATCGTGAACCAACCCATTGCCCGGCTGCGGCGCCTGCGCTCGGTCGAACTCCGTACCCACGCCCGCTCCGCGTCGACGGACTTCTATTCCGAGGTCTGGGGGCTCCGGGTCGTCGACCAGGGCGACGACGCCGCCTGGTTGCGTGGCACCGGCGATCAGCATCATGTCCTGCAACTCACTGCCGCGGAGCGGAACGGACTGGGCCGCATCAGTTTTGCGATCTCCACCCCGGCGGAGATCGACGAGGCGGCACGTCGCCTCGACGCTCGCGGTATCCCGATGATCCAGGGACCGGGAGCGGTCGACGACGCCGGGGGCGGCTACGGCCTGCGGCTGGTCGACCCGGAGGGCCGCATCGTCGAGCTCATCGCCGACACGCTCGCCGTCCCGGACCTGGGACGCGGGGACGCCGTTCCCGTCGGGGTGACCCATGTCGTGCTCAACACCGTCGATATCGACGCGGCCGTGAGCTTCTACTGCGACGTGCTCGGAATGCGGGTGTCGGACTGGTCGGAACATCAGATGGCGTTCCTGCGGTGCAATTCCGATCACCACAGCATCGCCTTCAATCAGGCGCAGTGGGCGTCGGTCAATCACATCGCGTACGAGATGCCCACCGTCGACCACTTCATGCGCGGCATCGGCCGGCTCCGCCACCACGGGATCCTGCCGCTGTGGGGTCCGGGCAAGCACGGTCCCGGCGACAACACCTTCTCGTATTTCGCCGACCCCGCGGGACTCGTCTGCGAATACACCTCCGGCATCGCGCAGGTCGACGAAGACCGCTGGCTGTGCCGGGTGTGGCGACGGGTCCCCGAGTTGTCCGACCTGTGGGGCACCGCCGGCCCGCCGTCGAAGCAGGTACGCGACCACATGGCCGGCATCCCCGACCCCGGCGCGTTCGAACTGCACGATCTGGAGCGCGTGTCATGACCCACGTCGTGGAATACGGCACCGGAGCGGCGGTGCTGATGCTGCACGGCATCGGTGGCAGTTCGGACAGCTTCGCACCCCAGTTCGCGGGTCTGTCCGACTCGCTGCGGGTAATGGCCTGGGACGCACCGGGTTACGCGCGCAGCAGTGATCCCGGTCGGGAGATGGACCTCGACGGCTACGCGGATGCGGCCGCGGCCGTGATCCGCGACCGTTGCGGCGACGACGGCGCACACGTGCTCGGCATGTCGTGGGGCGGGGTGATCGCAACCCGCCTCGCGCTGCGGCATCCGGAACTGGTGCGCAGCCTCATCCTCGGATCGTCCACCGTCGGTTCGGGCACCTGCAAGGACAGCGCCGACACCATGCGTTCGCGGGTCGCGGATCTGGCGCAGTCCGGGTCGCAGGACTTCGCGGACCGGCGTGCGCCCCGGCTGCTGTCCGACAACGCGCCCGGCGAACTCACGCACCGGGCCACCGCGATCATGGCCGAGGCTGTACGGCTGCCGGGCTACCGGTGGGCCGCCGAATCGATGGCCGCGACCGACCACACCGGAGATCTGCCGAAGATCGACGTCCCGACGCTAGTCCTCTGCGGCGACTCGGACGCCGTGACCGGCATCCCCGCGAGCCAGGCGCTCGCCGGCGGTATTCCGGGCGCCGTGCTCGTCACCGTCCGCGGCGCCGGGCACCTCGCCAATCAGGAACGTCCGGACACCTTCAACGCATGGACCGAATCTTTCGTCCAGATCACCGAACGACTCCACAACCACAGCTGAACAACCCAGAAGGAGCTCATGATGGCACTCGACTACGCGACCTCGGACCTGAAGGACTTCACCGACTCGCTCATCCTCACCCGCGGCACCCGCCACGAAGACTGGGACACCCTCGGCTTCCAGGCCAAGGCCGGCGACCGGTTCCGGCGGGCCCAGATCCGCTACGTCGGATCGGGCGCCACCGGCAACCACGAGAACGACACCCGCACGATCGCGTCGAACGGGTTCACCTTCTCGAACATGCTGCTCCCCGCAGGCGCGGCCGGCCCCGAGCACACCCACCACGACGCCGAGGAAGCCTTCTTCGTCCTCGAGGGCGAGGTGGAGGTCGGCATCCACCGTGACGGCATCGTCGAGAAGCGTGTGCTCGGTTACCGCGACATGATCGTCGTTCCCGCCGGGGTGCCGCGCAGCCTCGAGAACATCGGCACCGTCGATGCGCTGTTCTGCGTGATCATCGGCGCGCAGAAGCCCCAGGTGCCGACGTATCCGGAAACGTCCGCCGTCTTCGGCCTCTCACGGGACTGACCGTGGGCACCCTCGACAACCGTACGATCGTCGTCACCGGTGCGGCGCGGGGCCTCGGCTTCGCGATTGCCCGGCGGCTCGGCGCCGACGGCGCGACCCTGTGGCTGGCCGACGTCAGCGTCGACCGAGGCCGGGAGGCCGCCGCAAAACTGGTGGCCGACGGACTGACCGCGCAGTTCGTCCGGGTCGATCTCGCCGATGCGGACTCGGTCGACGAGATGGCCGCACGCGTGACCGCCGACGGTCCGCTCTACGGTCTGGTCAACAACGCCGCCCTCGCAGACGGTGTCGGTGGCAAGGCGATTCACGAACTCGCGATTGCCGACTGGGATCGCGTCATGAACGTGAACCTGCGCGGCACGTTCCTTGTGAGCCGCGCGCTCGTGCCGTCGATCATCGAATACAGCGAAACCCACCGCACCGGCCGGGTCGTGACCATCGGCTCCGATGCCGCACTGTACGGGTCGCCGAAACTGTCGCACTACATCGCATCGAAGGGCGGTGTCGCGGCACTGGCCCGCACGATGGCTCGCGACCTCGGGTCCTACGGCATCACGGTCAACACCGTCTCGCCGGGTCTGACCGAAAGCGAGTCGGCGCAGCATGTTCCGCAGCACCGGCACGATTTGTACCGTCTCAACCGTGCCCTGGGCCGGGCACAGCAGCCGGCCGACCTCGTCGGTGCCGTCGCATTCCTCATGGGCGACGAGGCGTCGTACATCACCGGACAGGAACTCGCCGTCAACGGCGGATTCGTCCTGCACTAGCCCCCTTGGGAGACCGCACGTGGACCTGCAATTGAAGAATCGCACCTATCTCGTGACCGGAGGCAGCTCGGGTATCGGGCTCGCGACCGTTGCGATGCTCCTCGACGAAGGCGCGAACGTCGTGACGTGCGCCCGGGACGTCGACCGCCTGAACGCCGCGCTCGACCCCCTGCCCGGCGCCGACCGCAGGCTGACCGCGGCGTGCGACGTCCGCGACCGCGACGCCGTCGCCGCCCTGGTGGAGGCGGGTCGCGACCGATTCGGCGGTGTCGACGGTCTGGTCAACAACGCCGGTAACTCGCGCATGAAGCCCCGGGCCGAGACCACGCTCGACGACTGGCGCGACGAGTTCGACCTCAAGTTCTCCAGCGTCGTCAACACCGTCGACGCGGCACTGCCGTTGCTGCGCAAGTCGACCGCGGCGTCGATCGTGAACATCTCCGCGGTGCTCGCGCGGCAACCCGAGACGAGGCTCGTCACGACCAGCGCCGCGCGGGCCGGACTGCTCAACTTCAGCAAGTCGTTGTCGCTGGAACTGGCCGGTGAGGGGATCCGCGTGAACTCGGTGTCGCTCGGCCTGGTCGATACCGGCCAGTGGCAGCGTCGCTACGAAAAGTCCGGTTTCGACGGGTCCTTCGAGGAGTGGGAAGCCGAGATCGCGGCCGACCGCGGTATCGGCCTCGGCCGATTCGGCCGCGCGGACGAAGTCGCCTTCCAGATCGTCAGCCTGCTCTCGCCCCGCTCGTCCTACATCACGGGCACGAGCATCGATGTGTGCGGCGGTGTCGCGCGCTATGTCTGAAAGGAAACTCATGTCCACAGAACCGGTCACCGGGAACGGCGGGGACCTGCTGGTGCAGGTGCTGCGCGAGGCCGGCGTCGACACCGTGTTCGGCATCGTCAGCGTGCACAATCAACCGCTGGTCCAGGCGGTGTCGAAGCACCTGAGGTTCGTGCCGGTGCGACACGAAGCGAGCGCGGTCAACGCGGCCGACGGATATGCCCGTGCCACCGGTGGTCTGGGGTGTGCCCTCACGAGCACCGGCACCGGCGCCGGCAATGCCGCCGGATCGCTCATCGAATCACTCAGCGCCGGAACGTCGGTTCTCCATGTCACCGGTCAGGTCGAGTCGCGCTACCTCGGGTCCGGGCGTGGTTTCATCCACGAGACGAAGGATCAGCTGGGAATGCTCGAGGCGGTGTCCTCGTACGCGGCGACGATTCGCGACACGGACAGCGCGGGAAAGGTGTTGCGCGAAGCGGTTTCCCGTGCACTGTCCACCCCGGGCGGGCCGTCGAGCGTGGAATGGCCCATCGACCTGCAGTATGCCGGGCACGTCGTCGATGCGACACCGATCGTGGTCGAACAGGCGCGGCCGGCGGAACCGGCGCAGCAGGTGGACGCGCTGGCGGCGATGGCCGCGGCGCGTCGTCCGGTGATCTGGGCCGGGGGAGGTGCAGCGCGCGCAGGGGGCGCGCTGACCGAACTCGTCGAACGCTGGGGTGTGCCGCTGCTGACGAGCAACTCCGGCCGCGGCGCGGTGTCCGAAGACCACCCGTTGTGCGTCGGCAACTACGCGACCTCACCGCGTGGCCGTGCACTGCTCGCGGATGCGGACCTGATCCTCTCGCTCGGTACCCATTTCCGATCCAACGAGACCGGCGATTATTCGATGTCGATGCCGCAGCGGCACATCCAGGTCGATGTGGATCCTGCCGCGCCGGGCCGGGTGTTTCCCGCCGGCCTTCCGGTGGTGGCAGACGTGGGAGCGTTCGTTTCCGCGGCCCTGGAGCTCGACGACCTCGGTGCCGCGGTGGAGCCGACGTGGACTTCGCGGGCGTGTGTGGTGCGCGACGAGGTGCGGACTGCGCAGCGGACCGGTCTCGGCGATCATGCCGTGCTGTGTGACGCCGTGCGTGCCGCGCTGCCGCGAGATGCGGTGATCGCCAGGGACGTGACGATCGCGTCGAGTGCGTGGGGCAACCGTCTGCTGCCGATCCACGACCCGCGCAGCAACATCTTCCCGCGCGGCGGCGGCATCGGGCAGGGCCTGGGTATGGCGATCGGCGCCGCACTCGCCGACGAGACCCGGCCGACACTCGCCCTCGTCGGTGACGGTGGCCTGGCGGTGCATCTGGGAGAAATCCTCACGATGGCGCAGGAACGGCCGTGGCTGGTGCTGCTGGTGTGCAACGACGGCGGGTACGGGGTGCTGCGCAACATGCAGGCCGGCTCGGGGGAGCGGCCGTATGCGGTCGACCTCACCACCCCGGACTTCGGTCTGCTCGCGCAGTCCGTCGGCGTCGAGTACCGGCGGATCGGCGGGGCGGGCGAAGCGCACGCCACGATGGCCGAAGCCGTGTCGCTGCAGGTTCCGGTGATCGTGGAGGTCGACCTCGCCTCGTACGGCGAGATGCCCGCACCGTTCACCCCGCCCGTCACTGTGCCCGGAAAGTAGACGAAGAAAGTTTCGGCTCGGATGTGGCGCAGCTAACATCTTAGCGCTAAACTAATGAGCACTGAACGAATTCTTCGGGAGGAAGACATGACAGCAGACACCGTCGACCTGATGGTCCGTCAGATGCGGGTCGAATCCACCGGCGTCGTCTCGCTCCGCCTGGAGCATCCGCGCGGTGACGCCGTCGACCGGTGGACGCCCGGCGCGCACCTCGACCTGCATCTCGGGGGCGGGCTCGTCCGCCAGTACTCGCTGTGCGGCGATCCGGACGACAAAACCGGATATCGGGTCGCAGTGCTGCGGGAGAGCGCCGGCCGCGGTGGCTCACGCCGGGTGCACGAGACACTTCGGCCCGGCGACACCGTCACGGTGAGCGCGCCGCGCAACAACTTCGAGCTCGCTGCCTCCCCGAGCTATGTGTTCATCGCCGGCGGCATCGGCATCACACCGATTCTCGCGATGATCGCCGAAGCCGAACGTGCCGGTGCGTCCTGGGAACTGCACTACGGCGGCCGCACCCGCGACACGATGGCATTCCTCGACGAACTCGGACGCTACGGAGACCGCGTGCACGTCGTCACCGAGGACGCCGAGGGGATTCTGGATCTTCCTGCCGTGCTGGCGACTTCGCGTCCCGACACGCTCGTGTACGCGTGCGGACCCGAAGGACTGCTCGCCGCGGTCGAATCGCATTCCCCCGCATGGCCGGCCGGCGCGATCCACCTCGAACGCTTCAAGGCGAAGGAGCGTCCCGCCGAAGCCGGCGGCGACAGTTCCTTCCGCGTGACGTGCGAGCAATCCGGCGTCTCCGCGACCGTGTCCGCCGACAGGACGATCCTCGAGACCCTCGAGGAAGCGGGTGTGGACGTCCCCAATTCGTGCCGCGAGGGCATCTGCGGAACCTGCGAAACCCGCGTCCTGTGTGGCACTCCCGATCACCGCGATTCCCTGCTCAGTGCTTCCGAACAGGAATCCGGCACCACCGTCATGATCTGTGTCTCCCGCGCCCGCTCCGACGAGCTGGTGCTGGATCTGTAGGAAAGGAATTCCGATGAGCCAGTACCTGGTGATTCATCAGACCAGAACCGCCGACCCCACACCGTACGAAACCCGGCTCGCCCGAGCGATCGAGCAGGTCTTCGGCGCCGGCGTCCACCACCTGGAGGGAATTGTGAAGGAACTCAACGTCTCCGGTATGCACGGTCCGGACGGTCTGCCGTGGACCGCGGACTCGTTCACCGCCGAGATGCGACGGATCGGGGGATAGACCATGGTGAACCGCCTGCGCCACGCCCCGCTGACCGGCGACGAGATCTTCGCGACCGGCATGCGTAACCAGTGGCACGCCGTGTGCCCGTCGAACTTCGTCGAACGCGGCGGCATGAAGAAACTGCGCCGCCTCGGCGAGGACTGGCTGCTCTACCGCGGCTCCGACGGCACCGTACGGATGCTCGCCGACCGCTGCCCGCATCGCGGTGCGCCGCTGTCGCAGGGAGTGCACCTCGGCGACCGCGTCGCGTGCAAGTACCACGGTGTGGAGGTCGCCGGCGACGGCACCGTCGTCAAGGTACCCGGCATGCCCGGCTGCAACCTCGAAGGCAAGAAACTGGTGACGAGTCTTCCCGTTCGCGAGGTCGGCGGTGCGATTCTCGCGTGGTTCGGCACCGACCCCGACGCCGAGCCCGGCCCGCTCGAACTGCCGGATCCGCTGGTCGACGAAGGTGTTTCGGCGTTCCTGTGCTACGTGGAGTGGCAGGCGCCGTGGCGGTTCGCACTCGAGAATCTGCTCGACCCGATGCACGGCGCGTTCCTGCACCACGAATCGCATTCGATGTTCGGTGGGGAAACCTCCGCCCGGTTCCGCATCCGGGAGACCGACCGCGGGTTCTTCTTCGAGAAGACCGATCAGCGCGGCGTCAACTTCGACTGGGTCGAATTCTGCCGCACCGGCGTCGACTGGGTGGATCTCGAGATCCCGTACCCGCCGACGGCCGGTCCGGGCGGTCCGTTCGGGATCGTCGGGATGGGCACCCCGATCGACGCGGACACCACGGCCGTGTTCTTCTGGCGGTACCGGCGGGTCGAGGGATGGGAACGCGACGTGTGGCGCTTCCTGTACCGCACCGTGCTGGAGGAGCGGCACTGGGCGGTGCTCGAACAGGACCGGGTCATGCTCGAGGGGATGGCGCCCGACGCCGACCAGGCGGAGAACCTGTATCAGCACGATCTCGGTGTCGTGCGCCTGCGGCGGCTCTACCGGTCGCGGGCGGAGGAACTGGCGAAGGAGCTGGCGGGCTAGCCCGGCGAGGAGACGGTGGACGCGAGGTCGTGCTCGATGGCGGCCTCGCGTTCGCCGCTCTCGGGCAGGGCGCGCGGCGAGAGGTCAGCCGCGTTCGTTGCGCATGATCGAGTGCTCGAGCTTGCGCAGCAGTCCGGCCAGCTCGACCTGGTCGTCGGTGGACATCTCCGCGAGCATGCGGGTTTCGTTCTCGAAGTGCGCGACCGCGACGGCGTCGACGAGTTTCTTTCCGGCATCGGTGAGTTCGGCATGCACGATCCGCCGGTCGTCGGCATCGCGCTCGCGGCGCACCAGCCCCGCCTTCTCGAGCCGGTCGATGCGCAGGGTGATGCCGCCGGTCGTGACGAGGGAGCTTTCGGCGAGCTGCCCCGAGGTCATGCTGTACGGCTCGCCGGCGCGGCGCAGTGCCGCGAGTACGTCGAACGAGGCCATGTTGATGTCGTACTCGTCGAAGATTCGCCCGATTGCGCTCTGATAGCGCAGATATGTGCGGTGAAGGCGCCCGAGCACTTCGAGCGGGGTGACGTTCAGGTCCGGCCACTCGCGAGCCCACTGGCTCACGATGTCGTCGACGGCGTCACGCTCGGGAACGGTGTCGCGCCCCACGCGGCCTCCTCGTGCATCTCGTTCTCGGCGTCCGGTTGCTGAGCGCCAAGGCTTTGTTCACGATACGGCCTGCGTGGAGCGCGTGGTCGTGCGGCAGGGTCAGTCCGCGGTGGCGGCCGTGGCGATCGCGTCGATCTCCACGGTCGCGCCGTACGGCAGGGCGCTCACCTCGACGAAGGTGCGGGCCGGTCGCGGTTGGGCGAACAGGCGCTCGAACTGGCGATTGGCCTCTTCCCGCAGCGACAGGTCGGTGACGTAGTACGTCAGTTTGACGATGTCGGACAGCCGGCCGCCCACTACGGCGAGGCGGTCGGTCATGCGGTCGACCGCTGCGTCGAGTGCTTCGGTGCGGCCGCCGACGGCGACACCGTCGACGTCGATGGACAGGGCGCCGGAGACGAAGACGAGGCCGCCGGCGACGTAGGCGGGACTGTAGGGATGCTGAGGGCTGACAGAGGTGAGTGACATCGGTGATCGCTCCTGGAGTCGGGTCACGGTGCCACGTTATCTTAGCGCTTAACTATTTGTTTCGGAAGAGCATCCCGACACGGCCTCAGTCGGAGACGGTGAGGTCCACCGCGTCGTTGTAGAAGCACACGTGTTCGGCGATCGCTTCCATCCCCGGGAACGGCTCCGCGTACGACCATGCCACGTTTTCCGCGCGCGGCGGACCGATGAACGACCAGTACCGCGCCGTGCCCTTGTACGGGCATCCGGTGCGAAGCTCCGATTCCTCGAGCACCGAGAAGTCGACGTCCTCCGGCGGCAGGTAGTACCGGACGGGCAGACCCGTCTCGAACACCAGCACCGGATTGTGGGTCTCGCCGATCACCTTGTCGCCCAGCGCGACACGCACGTGCCGTGCGCTGGGTAGCGCGTCGACGCGATGGTGCGGATCGCGCGGATGGGTGAACACCTCGGCCGCCTCCTCGTGCCAGTGCTCGTCCTCGTCGACGTCGTCGCCCGGCCCGGTCTCGCCGTGCCGGAACCACACGAACGCCAGACGGTCGTCGAGCCCGTCGACATCGAGCTGAAAAACCGCGGAATAGGCGCGCTGATCGTCGACGACGATGTCGTACCACTGCCACACATCCGGGCGGCTGCGGCTCGGCGAGAGCGATGCCGCCAGCAGGTCGTAGCGCACATCGTCCCGTGGGAAAGCATAGAACGGCACGGGCTTGCCCGGCGCCCAGACCAGCACGGCGCGACTGCTGTCCACCACGGTCCGACCGAACCAGCTGCCCCGGATCCTGCGTTCGCTGGGCTCGTAGAAGTAGACGTCCGGCTCCAGTGACGGACGCGGGACGGCGGACTTTCGGGCAGCCATACCCCCGACCGTAGCGTGCGAGCCACGTGCCGGACGCATCCGGTGGCTACGCTGCATGTCGATGCTCGACGATCCGCTCCTGCCGGCACGCACGCTGGTCGGCGTCCTCGCGGTGGCCGCACTCACCACGGGGGTGCTGTGGGGTTTCGGCGTGCCGCACCGGTTCGCGCCCGCGGGTGCGATCGCGCGCGGCGCCGCGCAGCTCACCGTGATCAGATGCGGCAGGCCACCCTCGAGCACGCACGGCTGGCGGTGCACGCGGCTCTGATTCCGTCGACGGATCAAACCAGGACGACCGGTCTCGTGACACTGCCGGGCGCATTCGTCGGCGCCATCTTCGGTGGCCTCACCCTTCGAAGCCGGACGATTCCAGGTGGTGGTGCTCGCGGCGATCATGGCGGCCGGGTCGATCACCGCGGTGGTCCTGGCGCTCGGTCTGGGCGGGATCAGTGTGCGGCCGACACTCCCGGGGTAACACCGATGGTGGCGTGACCGGGCTCGACCCAGGTAAGAATCACGTCGACGCCGACTTCCGAAGGGACCGCACCGGATGCTGCTCGTAGCCAACCGCGGTGAGATCGCGCTGCGCATCGTCCGCTCGGCGGCCGAGCTCGGTCTCGACACCGTCGCGGTGTATGCCGAGGACGATGCGGGCAGCCCGCATGTCGCCGCGGCCACCCGCGCGGTCGCGCTGCCGGGCTCGGGGCCCGCGGCGTACCTCGACCAGCAGGCGCTGATCCGCATCGCGCGGGACACGGGCTGCGGACTCGTGCACCCCGGCTACGGCTTCGTCAGCGAGAACGCCGACTTCGCGGAAGCCTGCGCGTTTGCGGGGCTGACCTTCGTGGGACCGGACGCCGACGCGCTACGCATCTTCGGCGACAAACGTTCGGCCCGCGCGGTCGCCGAACGACTGCAGGTGCCGGTCGTGCCCGCAACCGAATCGGACGGTTCGGATGCGATGAGGGACTTCCTCGCCGGGCACCGAGACGGCATCGTCGTCAAAGCCCGCGCCGGCGGCGGCGGTCGCGGCATGCGGGTGGTGCGGGAGGTGGCGGATCTCGCCGACGCGCACCGCTCCGCCGCGGCCGAAGCGCGGGCCGCATTCGGCGACGGCACCCTGTATGCCGAAGCCCTCGTGACCCGTGCCCGGCACGTCGAGGTCCAGGTCGCCGCCGCGCCCGATCGGGCGGGTGGCATCTGCGCGATAGCCCTGGGCGACCGGGACTGCAGCGTGCAGCGGCGGCACCAGAAACTCGTCGAGATCGCGCCCGCGCCGGCCCTGACCGACGACCTGCGGCGCGGGCTGCACACCGCGGCCGCGCGGATCTGCGCCGGCACCCGGTACCGAGGTGTCGCCACCGTCGAGTTCCTCGTGCGTGGCGACGATTTCGTGTTCCTCGAGGTCAACCCGCGAATCCAGGTCGAGCACACCGTCACCGAGGAGGTCACCGGCATCGATCTGGTGGCCGTGCAGATCGCGATCGCGCGCGGCGCCCCGATCGATGTGCTCGACCTGCCGCCGGGCATCACGGCCGACCAGGACGGCGTCAGTGGAGTTCCTGCCGGCGCCCGCGGGGTGGCCGTGCAGGCACGGATCAATGCCGAGACGTTGCGCGCGGACGGCCGGACCGTGCCGTCGGCCGGTACCCTCACCGCGTTCACGCCGCCGTCCGGGCCCGGTATCCGGGTCGACACCTACGGCCGGCCGGGTCTCGAGGTGAGCGCCCGTTACGACTCGCTGCTCGCGAAGGTGATCGCCCACGTCCGCGGCGGCAACGAGACCGCAGCGTTTCGCAAGCTCGACGCCGCGCTCGGCGAGTTCGTCGTCGGTGGCATCGCCACCACCGTGGAATCGATACGGAAGATACTGTCGGACAGTGAATTCCGATCCGGTCCCGTGTGGACGACGTGGCTCGGCGAGCGGCTCGCAGACTTCGTCGGCCCCGATGACGAGCCGCCGGCGTACGCTCCCGAACTGCACGCCGGGGAGCATGCGGTGCGGGCCGAAATGGTGGGCACGGTCGTCGAAACCGCCGCCGAGGGCGACACGGTGCCGGCCGGAGCTCCGGTCGTGGTGCTCGACGCGATGAAGATGCAGCACGCGCTCACCGCGCCGGCCACCGCCACCGTCACCCGCATCCTCGCGCGGCCGGGGCAGACCGTGCATCC
>NZ_JAUZMZ010000133.1:0-12680 GCF_036327435.1 Rhodococcus chondri
AGGGCACCGGTGTCGGCGGCCGCATCCGCAAGCAGGATGTGCTCGCCGCTGCGGAGGTCAAGAAGAGCGCCGCTGCCGCACCCGCTGCAGCGTCGGCACCGGCTGCCGAGAAGGCACCGTCCGGTGTCGCTCCCGGCGTCCGTCCGGAACTGGCCCAGCTGCGGGGTACCACGCAGAAGGCCAACCGGATCCGGCAGATCACCGCGATCAAGACGCTCGAGTCGCTGCAGACCACCGCGCAGCTCACGCAGACCTTCGAGGTCGACGTCACCAAGATCGCGCAGCTGCGCGCACACGCGAAGAAGGCGTTCTCCGAGCGCGAGGGCGTCAACCTCACGTTCCTGCCGTTCTTCGCGAAGGCCGTGGTCGAGGCTCTCGGGGCGCACCCGAACGTCAACGCCTCGTACGACATGGACAAGAAGCAGATCACCTACCACGCCGCCGAACATCTCGGCATCGCGGTGGATACCGAGCAGGGTCTGCTCTCGCCGGTGATCCACAATGCCGGCGACCTGTCGCTGGCGGGGCTGGCCCGCGCGATCGCCGACATCGCGAACCGTGCCCGCAACGGCGGGCTCAAGCCCGACGAACTCTCGGGTGGCACGTTCACCATCACCAACATCGGCAGCCAGGGCGCGCTGTTCGACACCCCGATCCTGGTGCCGCCGCAGGCGGCGATGCTGGGCACCGGCGCGATCGTCAAGCGCCCTGTCGTCGTCACCGACGAGACCGGCAACGAGTCCATCGGCGTGCGGTCGATGTGCTACCTGCCGCTGACCTACGATCACCGTCTCGTCGACGGCGCGGATGCGGGCCGGTTCCTGAAGACGATCAAGCATCGTCTCGAGGAAGGCGCGTTCGAGGCCGACCTCGGTCTCTGACGCACCGGCCGTGTTCTGCTGAACGGCTTCCCGGTACGGAGCGGGGGCATCGTCATTTCGACGGTGCCCCCGCTTTCCGTTTCCCGTGACACGGCACTTGCAGGAACCGGGAGGACCGGACGGGCGTAATCTCAATGTCTATGAATGCCACCTCGTCCGCCCGTTTCGACTCCGCCCCGGTCGCCGTCGTGCACCTCGGCCAGATCGGATACCTGGAGGCCTGGGAGCGGCAGCGCCAGCTCGTGAACGAGCGCGCCGACGACATCGGCGCCGACACCCTTCTGCTGCTCGAGCACCCACCCGTCTACACGGCCGGGCGGCGCACCGAGGACGGCGACCGTCCCACCGACGGCACTCCCGTCATCGATGTGGATCGCGGCGGGAAGATCACCTGGCACGGCCCCGGACAGCTCGTCGGGTACCCGATCGTGAAGCTCGCCGAGCCCATCGACGTCGTCGGGTACGTGCGCCGGCTCGAGCAGGCCCTCATCTCGGTATGCACCGATATGGGGCTGTCGTGCGGCCGGGTCGAGGGACGATCGGGGGTTTGGCTGCCCGCGGAACTGCGCGACGGCCGATGGCTGCCGGAACGCAAGATAGCGGCCATCGGTATCCGGGTGCAGCGAGGTGTCGCCATGCACGGGTTCTCACTGAACTGCAACTCCGCTCTCGACGCCTTCGACTCCATCGTTCCGTGCGGAATCCGGGACGCCGGGGTCGCGTCGCTGACGGGTGAACTGGGCCGGGACGTGACGGTCCACGAGGTGATGCCCGCGGTCACGGACGCGGTCGTCGACGCGCTCGACGGTCGGCTTCCCGTCCGCGAACACGACATCGAGCGGGTTACCTTCGACCAGGCTGTGGCACCGACACAGGGCTCCGCGGCGAGCACCGAATTCACCACCATCCGGTTCTGACGGGCTCTCCCCGGCGCTCTCGCGGGAAAGCGCCCGGCGTACGATCGAGGTCGTGACTGTGGCCCCAGAAGGACGCAAACTGCTGCGGATCGAGATCCGAAACGCAGAGACGCCGATCGAACGCAAACCGAACTGGATCAAGACCCGGGCGAAGATGGGCCCGGAATATACCGAGCTCAAGGGCCTGGTGCGACGTGAAGGTCTGCACACGGTCTGTGAGGAAGCCGGTTGTCCCAACATCTACGAATGCTGGGAGGATCGAGAGGCGACGTTCCTCATCGGCGGTGAGCAGTGCACGCGGCGCTGCGATTTCTGCCAGATCGATACCGGCAAGCCGTCCGCCCTCGACCGCGACGAACCGCGCCGCGTCGCCGAGTCCGTTCAGTCGATGGGCCTGCGGTATTCGACGATCACCGGCGTCGCCCGCGACGACCTTCCCGACGGCGGCGCCTGGCTGTATGCGGAGACGGTCCGGCAGATCCACGAACTGAACCCGGGCACCGGAGTCGAGAATCTGATTCCCGACTTCAACGGCAAGCCCGAACTTCTCCGGGAAGTGTTCGAGTCCCGTCCCGAGGTGCTCGCCCACAACGTCGAGACCGTGCCCCGGATCTTCAAGCGCATTCGCCCCGCGTTCCGTTACCAGCGTTCCCTCGACGTGATCACCGCCGCGCGCGAATTCGGTCTGGTCACCAAGTCGAATCTCATCCTCGGCATGGGCGAGACTCCCGAGGAGATCACCGAGGCGCTGCACGATCTGCACGACGCCGGCTGCGACATCATCACGATCACCCAGTACCTGCGGCCGTCGCCACGGCACCATCCCGTCGAGCGCTGGGTCAAGCCCGAAGAGTTCGTCGAGCATTCCAAGACCGCCGAGGAGATCGGGTTCGCGGGGGTCATGGCCGGGCCGCTGGTCCGTTCGTCCTACCGGGCGGGCCGACTGTACGCGCAGGCGATGGCCCACCACGGCCGCGAACTGCCCGCTGACCAGGCGCATCTCGCAGAGTCCGGCTCGGCGTCGCAGGAAGCCAGCTCGGTTCTCGCCCGCTTCGGGCAGTAGATCGGCCTTGGTACCCGTGGTGGCGAATAGGTCACCACGGGGAAAGTATCCTGGTAACCATGGCGAAGGGCAGCAAGGACAGCAAGGAAGCGAAAGCGGCGGCGAAAGCCGCTCGTAAGCAGGCGTCGAAGGAGCGTCGCACACAGCTCTGGCAGGCGTTCCAGATCCAGCGCAAGGAAGACAAGCTTCTACTGCCCTGGATGATCGGTGTGCTGGTCGCGTCGATCGTCGTCTTTTTCGTGATCGGCCTGATCTTCGGTATCCAGTGGTTTCTGCTGCCGGTCGGCATCCTCGTCGGCCTGCTCCTCGCGTTCATCATCTTCGGCCGACGCGTGCAGAAGACGGTCTACGCGAAAGCCGACGGGCAGGCCGGTGCCGCCGCGTGGGCTCTCGACAATCTGCAAGGCGCGTGGCGGGTGTCGCAGGCCGTTGCCGGCACCACCCAGCTCGACGCGATTCACCGTGTCATCGGCCGGCCCGGCGTCATCCTCGTCGGTGAAGGCAACCCCGGTCGCGTGAAGGGCCTGCTCGCGCAGGAGAAGAAGCGCGTGTCGCGTCTGATCGGCGACACCCCGATCTACGAGGTCGTGGTCGGCAACGACGAGGGCCAGGTCCCCCTGCCGCAGCTGCAGAAATACCTGGGACAGCGGCCGCGCAACATCGACACCAAGCGGATGGACACCATCGAGGGTCGTCTGTCGGCGTTGAGCACCAAGAAGACCGGCGCGGCGATGCCGAAGGGTCCGCTACCCGCCGGCGCGAAGATGCGCAGCGTGCAGCGCACGATCCGTCGCCGCTGATCCGGGGACGCAGACCCCGCTCTTCTGACGAATGTCGGATCGGACCACCCGGAGTGGACCGATCCGACATTCGTCTACAACGAGAGCGTCGGAGTTGTCAGGTTGTCAGCGGGAGCGAACGAGCGCGGTGCCGGTGGCCCGATCCTGCAGGCCACGGCCGTCGACGTCGGTGATGATCGCCGGTGCGATGAAGACGATCAGAAGTTGCCGCGACACGGCCCGCAGGAGACCGACGCGCGCAGGGGCGTCGACCCGGACGACCTGCAGGCCGGCGATGAACTGGCCGGGGGTGAAGGAGAACAGGGTCACGCAGAGGATTCCCACCGCGGACCACACGAGCAGGGTGTACGCAGAGAGCGATGGGCTCTGCAGTGGGTCGTCGCCCACCAGCGCCATCGCTATCGCCATCGACATGAACCAGTCGATGATGAGCGCGAGCGCTCGCCGTGCCGTGGAGACCAGCGAACCCGGTCCCTGCTCCGGCAGCCCGAGCAGCTGCCCGGGATACTTCTGCTCCTGCTGCTGCCCCTGGGGAAGGGCGGCGGCAGGTCCGGAAAGCCAACTGCCCGTCATCCGTGCCATGACACCAGGATAGGCTGGGTACAGCGGAACACGGCCATCCGATGCTGCCGGCGGTGACTTGTACCACGTTTTCGTCCTCACAGCAGGTCGGACGGAGGTGTAACACCGGCGAAACATGGGATTGACGACCGGGCAACACCGGGTCCATACCGTCTGTTCCGACGCAGGCGCCCCAGCACCAATGGCGCGCACCGACTGAAGGAGCACAAGCGTGGCGTTCACCACGGCCGAAGAGGTCATCAAGTACATCGCGGACGAGAACGTCGAATACGTCGACATCCGCTTTACCGACCTGCCCGGCATCGAACAGCACTTCTCGATCCCGGCGAAGGCATTCAACCAGGACGTGTTCGAGGACGGCCTGGCATTCGACGGCTCGTCGGTCCGTGGCTTCCAGTCCATCCACGAGTCGGACATGCTGCTCCTCCCCGACGTGACGACCGCGCGCCTCGACCCCTTCCGCGCCGCCAAGACCCTCAACGTCAGCTTCTTCGTCCACGACCCGTTCACGCGGGAGTCGTACAGCCGCGATCCTCGTAACGTCGCACGTAAGGCCGAGGAATACCTGGCCAGCACGGGCATCGCCGACACCGCGTTCTTCGGTGCAGAGGCCGAGTTCTACATCTTCGACTCCGTGTCCTACGACTCGAAGATGAACGGCTCGTTCTACGAGGTCGACTCCATCTCCGGCGGCTGGAACACCGGCGTCGATTACAACGCCGACGGCACCCCGAACCGCGGCTACAAGGTCCGCCCGAAGGGCGGCTACTTCCCCGTCGCGCCGTACGACCACTACGTGGACCTGCGCGACGAGATCTCCACCAACCTGGCGAACGCCGGCTTCGAACTCGAGCGCGGTCACCACGAGGTGGGCACCGGCGGTCAGGCGGAGATCAACTACAAGTTCAACACTCTGCTCGCCGCGGCCGACGATCTGCAGCTGTTCAAGTACATCGTCAAGAACACGGCGTGGAAGAACGGCAAGACCGCGACCTTCATGCCGAAGCCCCTGTTCGGCGACAACGGCTCGGGCATGCACGTGCACCAGTCGCTGTGGAAGGACGGCAAGCCGCTGTTCCACGACGAGTCCGGCTACGCGGGTCTGTCCGATCTCGCGCGCTGGTACATCGGCGGCATCCTGCACCACGCGCCGTCGCTGCTGGCGTTCACGAACCCGACGATCAACTCGTACCACCGTCTGGTTCCGGGCTACGAGGCCCCCATCAACCTGGTGTACAGCCAGCGCAACCGTTCCGCCGCGGTGCGTATCCCGATCACGGGCAACAACCCGAAGGCCAAGCGTCTCGAGTTCCGCGCGCCGGACTCCTCGGGCAACCCGTACCTGAACTTCGCCGCTCAGATGATGGCGGGCCTGGACGGCATCAAGAACAAGATGGAGCCCCTCGCTCCGGTCGACAAGGACCTCTACGAGCTCCCGCCGGAGGAGGCCCGCAACATCCCGCAGGCTCCGACGTCGCTCGACGCCGTCATCGACCGTCTCGAGGCCGACCACGAGTACCTCACCGAGGGTGGCGTTTTCACCACCGACCTGATCGAGACCTGGATTTCGATCAAGCGTGAGCAGGAGATCGCTCCGGTCAACCTGCGCCCGCACCCCTACGAGTTCCAGCTGTACTTCGACTGCTGAGTCCCGCCGGGTTCTGAACTGCTGAAAGCTGGTCCGCTCGCCGATGACGGCGAGCGGACCACGTGCTTGTGGGGTTTCGACCGGACGGTCGTCGCGGCCGTTATGAATCCGAATCGAAAATCTGCGGCCGTGCCTCGACTCGCCTCGCCGACCGGAACAGAATGAACTGTTCTTTTCGGTTCGGCACGAGGAGTGATTCATGAAACCCACCGGCATCGTGGCCAATCTCTCGGTTCCCGACCTGGAGGAAGCGCGAGACTTCTACGCGCACTTTCTCGGTCTCAGCGTCGAGGCTTTCAATCTGGGCTGGGTCGTCAATCTCCAGTCCCCCGACGGCCGTGCGATCGTCCAATTGGTTTCTCGGGACGCAACTTCGCCGGTCGACTCGACGATCTCCGTGCACGTCGGCGACGAAGTCGAAGCCGCGTACGAGGAGGCGCAGCGTCGGGGCCTGGAGATAGTGCATCCACTGACCCGGGAACCGTGGGGTGTGCGGAGGTTCCTCGTGCGTGCGCCGGACGGCAATGTCGTGAACATTGTCAGTCACCGAGATGACTGAGCTGGCTCGACGACATGCCGTCCGGCGCGGCGCGACGACCGGATGATCTATACCGGTTCGGGTTCGCGCACCGGCACGATCGCGTCGTTCCCCTTCTCGGCCTCGGCCCGGGCGGCCTTCAGTCGCTGTCCGAGCACCGACTTGCGGCGGCCGTAGGCGAAGTACACGACCATACCGAGAGCCATCCACGCCACGAACCGCAGCCAGGTCTCGACCGACAGGTTGAGCATGAGCCACCCGCACGCCAGGACGGCGAGGATCGGGATCAGCGGCACGAGCGGGACCCGGAATCCACGCGGCAGGTCGGGTCGGGTGCGGCGGAGCACCATCACTCCGATGCACACCAGCACGAACGCGAACAGGGTTCCGATGTTGACCATTTCCTCGAGCACACCCATCGGGAACACCGCCGCGAGGACCGCGACGACACCGCCGACGATCAGCGTGATGCGTACCGGGGTGCCGCGGCGGCCGGTGGTGGCCAGCTTCTTCGGCATCAGCCCGTCGCGGGACATCGCGAACAGCACGCGGGTCTGACCGAGCATCATCACCATCACGACGGTGGTCAGGCCGGCGAGTCCGCCGATGTTGATTGCCATCTGTGCCCACGTGACGCCGTGCGCCTCGAAGGCGGTCGCCAGTGTCGCACTGCCGTCGCCGACGAGTGCGCTACCCGTGCGCAGATCGGTGTACTTCACCATGCCGGTCAGGACGAGCGTGACACCGACGTAGAGGACGGTGACGATGGCCAGCGAGCCGAAAATTCCTCGCGGCAGGGACTTCTGGGGGTTCTTGGTCTCTTCGGCGGTGGTGGCGACCACGTCGAATCCGATGAAGGCGAAGAACACGAGGCTTGCTGCGGCGAGCAGGCCGTACCAGCCGTAGCTGCTGCCGTCGGCGCCGGTGAGCGCCGAGAACAGCGTCTGGTGCATGCCGGTTGCGGTGCTCTGTGCTCCTTCGGCCTCCGGGATGTACGGCGAGTAGTTGCTCTTGTCGATGTAGAAGATTCCGACGACGATGACCAGCAGGACCACCGCGACCTTGATGGCGGTGACGACGGCCGACACGCGCGACGACATCTTGGTGCCGATCGCAAGGACGACGGTGATGGCACCGACGATGAGCAGCGCACCCCAGTCGATCGGTATCGGCCCCAGGTGCATCGTCGTGCCCCCGGCGCCGAGCATGCCGCCGAGATACATCGACCAGCCCTTGGAGACCACCGCCGAGGCGAGCGCGAACTCGAGGATCAGGTCCCAGCCGATGATCCAGGCGACGAACTCGCCGAAGGTGGCGTACGAGAAGGTGTAGGCGCTGCCCGCGACTGGCACGGTCGACGCGAATTCCGCGTAGCACAGGGCGGCGAGGCCGCACGCGATTGCGGCCAGTACGAAGGCCAGCGAGATGGACGGGCCCGCAACGTTGCCGGCGGTGCGCGCGGTGAGGGTGAAGATACCGGCACCGACGACGACGGCGACACCGAAAACGGTGAGGTCCTTGGCTGTCAGTTCTCGTCGCAGCTTCGAATTGGGTTCATCGGTGTCCGCGATCGATTGTTCGACGGATTTCGTGCGCCAGATTCCGACTCCGGGCATGGGGTGTGCTCCTCGGATGGGTTGTGGTGCCCACCGGACCTTGTGGGTGACCGGGGGCGGGACGCTCACGGGCGACGGCTGTCAGGCGCCGGAAGAGCGATCACATGAGCAATTCAATGCAGTAATAATCGCAGCGTCACGATTCGTGTCAATATCTTTCTGGATAGCTGCGCAGTATGCTCAAATGTGATGCGCATCACTTCTGGAAGGACGTCATTGTGCTCAGTATCGATCGGCTCGACGCGACCCTGCTCGCCGAGCTCACGCACAACCCGCGCGCCGGCATCGTCGACCTCGCGGCGAAGCTCGGTGTCGCTCGCAACACCGTCCAGTCGCGGATCCGGAAGCTCGAGGAGTCCGGGGCCGTCACGGGATACCGCCCGGTGATGGATCTCCCCCGGCTCGGCGTGCCGCTGCAGGCATTCATCGGCGCCGAGCTCGTCCAGGCCCGCATGGGGCACGTCATCGCGGCGCTGGAGCGCTTCCCCGAGGTGCTCGAAGTGCACGCGACGACGGGTCGCGAGGACCTGCTGATCCGAATGGCAGCGCAGTCGCAGGAAGATCTGCTCATCGTGCTCGAGCGCATCCACGGCATCGAGGGCGTCGCGCACACCACGACCACGCTGGCGCTGACGACCCCGGTGCCGTACCGGACGCAGCCGTTGCTCGAACACCTCACCCGCGATTCGGGACACGGACGCTCCGTGCCGGTACCCGCTCGGCGCTGAGCCGAACACACACGAGGGAGGGGAGGCACCCGTGGTGCCTCCCCTCCCTCGATCCGAGCGGTCGTCAGACGGCGTCGATACGCTGCTCCGCGATCCGGTTCGCCGCCGCACCGGGAGCGATCGCCAATGTGCTTGCCACGTCGAAGATCTCGGTCGTGCGCTCGAAGATGCCTTCCACGCGCGACCGGACGACCGACGCGTCGGAGCCGTCGACCTCCCCCGCCACCTGGATCAGCCCGCCGGCATTGGCGACGAAGTCCGGCACCCAGGTGATGCCGCGGTCGCGCAGCAGGTGCTCGACCTCGGGACGCGCGAGCTGATTGTTGGCTGCGCCGCACACCATCCGCGCCGAGAGGCTGCCGGCGGTCGATGCGGTCAGCGTGCCGCCGAGCGCGCACGGTGCATACACGTCCAGCGGTGCCGCCACGACCGCGTCGGCGACCCGTGCCGCCGGGAAGTCCGCAACCACCCGCCTCAGCGCGACCGGGTTCACGTCGGAGACCACCACCTCGGCACCGTCTGCGGTGAGCAGCCCCACGAGTTCGTACCCGACCTTCCCGAGGCCTTCCACACCCACCACGCGACCGGCGAGTGTGGCTGCGCCCCAAACCTGTTCGGCTCCGGCGCGCATCGCCTGGAATACGCCCAGCGCGGTGAGCGGTGAACTGTCTCCCGATCCCCCGGCAGCGGTGGTGCGTCCCACCGCGTGCGCGGTGTGCCGGCCGATCACGTCCAGGTCGTCGGCGGAGGTGCCGACGTCGGCGGCGGTGATGTAGCGGCCACCGAGGGATTCGACGAACCGCCCGTAGGCACCGAGCAACGCGTCGGTCTTGAGAACTGCGGGGTCGCCGAGGATGACGGCCTTGCCGCCGCCGAGGTTCACGCCGGCGACCGCGGCCTTGTAGGTCATCCCCCACGACAGCCGCAGCACGTCCTCGAGCGCGCTCGCCTCGTCGGCGTAGGGATAGAAGCGGGTGCCGCCGAGCGCGGGACCGAGCGCGGTGGAGTGGATCGCGACGATCGCGCGCAGGCCGGTCGCCGCGTCCTGACAGAAGACGACCTGCTCGTGCGGACGGTCGGACAGGTGATGGGATCGGCCGAATACTCCGGGCGGTACGTCGGAGACGGCCGGGCGGTCGAGTGTCGAGCTGGTCATGCGGAGTTCCTTTCGGAGCGAAGAGAGTTCGATAGTCGGAAGTTGCTGTGTCTCAAGCAAGGTCGTCGACGCCGAGTTCGGCGAGCCGCGCACGGTACTGCTCGATGGACCGCAGCTTGACGCCCTCGTAGCCCCGGACCGTGTCCGGGAGCTCGGCGATCTGCACGGCACGGTCGTAATTGCCGGCGGTCAATTCGGCGGCCAGCCGCTCGACGGTGCCGGTGTAGTGCGCGAGCAGCGCACGTTCGAGCCGACGGACGTGGGCGTAGCCGAACGGATCGAGACGGGTGCCGCGCAGGCGCTTGCCCTTCGCCAGAACCTTCAGCACCGCATGCGACTTCGGCCCGAAGCCGATCTTCTCGGTGCGGCCGAGTGTCCGCAGCACCGGTGGGTGCAGCCGGTACGTGAGCTGTTCGCCGCCGGGTACCTGAGCCCGCACGTCATCGATGAACGCGGGGTCGACGAGCATCCGCGCGACCTCGTACTCGTCCTTGTACGCGGTGAACTTGAACAGTCCGCGCGCGACGGCTTCACTGAACTCGGTGCGATCGGTGACGCGGCGTTCGGACTCCCACACCGACTGCACGCGGTCGATGTAGCGGGCGGCGAGGCGTTCGCCTTGGTAGTCGATCAGCGACGCGGCCCGCACCGTCACCAGCCGCAGGGTCTCGCCGTCGAGCGTGGTGTGCGCGAGCAGGTGGTCCGGGGCGACGGTGGCGGCGCGCTCGCGCCGTTCCGGTTCGGTGGCTGCCGCGAACGCCTTCGGGTCGGCGACCGCGACGCGTCCCCAGCGGAACGCCGCGAGGTTCGCCTGCACCGCGACACCGTTGATCTCGATGGCCTCCTCGATGGCCTCGGCGGGGATCCGCAGGCCGCCGAGCTGGTGGGCGGCGCCCACGATCAGGAAGTGGGCGGCGGTGGTGTCACCGAACAGGGTCTGCGCGGCGGCCGACGCGTCGAACGACGTGAGCGCGCGTGTCACGGCGTCGAGGCGCGCGAGGAGCTGGGGTTCGTCGGGGTGGCGGACCGACCTGTCGTACACCATGTCGCCGGTGGGGGTTCGGCTCGTCGACGCCACCGCGACCGTGACACCGGGGTCGGCGTAGGCGAGATTCTTCGGATCGGCCGCGGTGAGCAGATCCAGGGCGATCAGGCACGAGGCGCCCCCCGTCGCGACACGGTTGCCCGGTTCGAGGCCGCCGGCGGCGAACCGCAGGTGCGAGACGACGGGCCCCGCCTTCTGGCTCATGCCGATCTGGTCGAGGGATTCGACGTCGAAGCCGGCGCGCAGTGCGGCGGTGGCGAGAACCTGGTTGACGGTGACGATGCCGGTGCCGCCGATGCCGGCGAGGAAGACGTTGCAGGTACCCGCGGGCTCGTCCACGTCGGGGTCCGGCACGGACGGCGGTGTCGCGGCGGTGCGGCGCTGCGGCTTCTGCCGCGGATCGACCTCGACCGTCACGAACGAGGGGCAGTCTCCGTCGAGGCACGAGTAGTCGGTGTTGCACGAGGTCTGGTCGATGCGGGTCTTCGATCCGAATTCGGTGTCGACCGGCTGCACCGACAGGCAGTTGCTCTTGACTCCGCAGTCGCCGCAACCCTCGCACACGGCTTCGTTGATCACCACGCGGGTGTTGCGGGTGGGCAGCTCGCCGCGCTTGCGCTTGCGGCGGGCGTCGGCGGCGCAGTGCTGGTCGTAGATGAGCACGGTGACACCCTCGACCTCGCGCAGCAGTTTCTGCGCCTCGTCGAGCCGGTCGCGATGCCAGACCGTCACACCGCGCGCCAGGCTGCGCTTGCGGTGCCGCTTGGGGTCGTCGGAGCAGATGATGATCTTGCGGACACCCTCGATGGTGAGCTTGTGGGTGAGTTCGGGAATGGTCAGGGAACCTTCGGCGCTCTGCGCGCCGGTCATCGCGACCACGTCGTTGTAGAGCAGCTTGAAGGTGATGTTCACCCCCGCGGCGACACATGCCTGTACGGCGAGCTGACCGGAGTGGAAATACGTGCCGTCGCCGAGGTTCTGGAACATGTGGCCGACGTCGGTGAACGGGGCCTGGCCGATCCACTGGGTGCCCTCGCCGCCCATCTGGGTCAGTCCGGTGACGGCGCTGTCCGCGCGACCGGACATCGTGACGAGCGCGTGGCAGCCGATACCGCCGCCGCCGATCGAGCCTTCCGGCAGCGCCCGATGGCTGCGCCGAGCGACAGCGTCATCTCCGAGGCCGACCTGTACGGTCCGCGATGGAAGATGGTCCACGCCTACGGCAAGGCCAACAACCTCGACGTCATCGAGGTCGACCCACCGCACGCCCGGATCGGGCTGGCCGCCGCCGGCACCACGTTCGACGCACTGCGGCAGGCGCTCCTCGACCTCGGTGTCACCGATGCGAAGCTACGCACCGCCGGCATCCGGTTGCTGCGTATCGGCATGCCCTATCCCGTCGGGCCCGACCGGGTGCGCGAGTTCGCCACCGGCCTCGACGAGCTGATCGTCGTCGAGGACAAGACCGCGTTCGTCGAAACCCAGATCCGCGAAATCCTCTACGGTACCGACAATCCGCCGCGCATCCTCGGCAAGAAGGACGCCGACGGCCGGCCGCTCGTGCCCGTCGACGGCGAACTGACCGCCGGCCGGCTCCGCGGCCCGCTGCGCCGGGTGCTGCGCGGCCACGTCGAACTCGGACCCGCGCCGCTGCCGCAACTCCCGCTCGAGGTGCTCTCGACCACCCGCACCCCGTACTTCTGCAG
>NZ_JAUZMZ010000134.1:0-12632 GCF_036327435.1 Rhodococcus chondri
GTGTATGGAGGGGGTCGTACTGGCTCACCACCTCCGAATACAAGCTCGGTGCCGCAGCGCACGGTCCCTCGTCGGTGCAGCGAGCCCTGCTCGGAGCGACGTCGTCCGATACGGTCCGGTCACGCATCTACTCGGGTAAACCGGCCCGCCTGCTCAAGACCAAGTGGACGGACGCATGGGCGAAACCGGACGCGCCGTCGCCGCTGCCGATGCCGTTGCAGAACATCCTGGTAGGCGAAGCACACCAGCGTATTTCGGCGGCAGACGATCCCGAGGTGGTTGCCATGCCCGTCGGGCAGATCGTCGGACGGATGAACGAGATCCGTCCCGTCGCGGACATCATGGCCGAACTCGTCGACGGGTACGACAAGGCGGTGGACAGGCTGAACCGGGCCCGCTGACCGGGGCCGGACTGTTCTCACTCCCGGACTTCGACGATTCCGTGCGCGCCGCGTTCGGCATCGACCATCGCATGCGACACGAACGGATAACGGCCGGGCTCGGGGAATTCGAGTTCGACGAATCCACCCTGAGCGGGGAACAAGCCGAGGCTCTGGCTGCCGCCGGTGCCCGGTCGCAGCCGATAGTCGCCCTCCGACCACACGGTGTCGAACTGCCCGCCCACCACGTGGAACGAGGTCCCGCGGTTCGGTCCCGCGGCGAGCAGCCAGATACGCACCCGCTCACCGACGGCCGCGGAAAGCGGGTCGTGATCGTACTGATCGGCGTACCCGTTGAACACCACCAGATCCGGTTCGTCGGCGATCACCTTGGCGGCATCGGCTTCGCCGCCCTCCGGGCCCAGATACAGTTCCGACTGCACCAGGACGTACTCCCGGTCGACCGGCGGAAGGTCGGGGGGATCGATGATGACGGCACCGAACATTCCGTTGGCGATGTGCAGCGACATCGGCATCGTCGAGCAGTGGTAGAGCCAGATCCCCGCTCGAGTCGCGGTGAATCGGTAGACGAGCGACTCGCCCGGTGCGATCGTGCGCATCGGCCGGTCCGGTGCCAGCGATCCGGCGTGGAAGTCGATCGAGTGCCCGATGCTGCCGTCGTTGACGAGAGTGATCTCGAAGACGTCCCCGACCTTGCCGCGCAGGGTCGGGCCCGGAGCCGAACCGCCGAACATCCACAGGCGCTGGGTGATTCCGGGGGAGACTTCGCGCGTCTCGTCGGTGGCGGCGAGCGTGATCCGATGATCGGCCTCCGCCGGGGGAGTAACCGGATCGTAGGCGGCGAAACCCGCATCCGGGTCGGTGGCGAGGCTGCGTGCCACATCGTGGGAGGCCGGTGACGTCGCATCCGAACCGTGTTCGGTGTGTGCCGAATTGCCGGGGGAGCCGGTCGGCCGCACCGTGAGTGTCATCCCCATCCGGCGGTGGCCGGCGACGGAGCACCAGCCGTCGACGGCCGAGCCGATCACGCCGGCATCGAGTGTCGCGGTGTCGCCGGGCGCGATGCGTCCGGTGCGGGTGCCGTTGGCAAGTACCAGATCGTGACGGTCGGTGCCGGTGTTGACCAGGGTGATCACCAGCCGATCACCGGCCGGCACGTCGAGCACGTCCGGTACGAAGCGCATGCCGTCGATCCGGATCTCGGCCTCGGTGGTGTTCCCGGTGGCCGTCACGTTGCCCGTGTCGACGGTCGCGATGCCCACCGCGGCGGGATCCGCGGCGACACCTGCCGCGGCCGCCAGCACGACGACCCCGAGTCCGGCCGCCGCGACACCGAGCCGGCGCCTCACCGGGACAGGTTCGGGTCTGCCCGGTCTCGAGGCGGTGTCCCGCATTCGGCGGGCGACGACGACAGCGCGCACGGCGAGCGGCAGGAACGACGCGAAAGCCACGAGGACCAGCACCGAGCTCGTCACCCGCACCAGACTCGGCACCGGCAGTACGCACAGCAACAGGCCTGCATTGGCGACCGACAGCCGCCAGGGCGCACCGCGTTCGAGTTCGGCCATGGCCCCCTGGACTGCGGCGCGACCGCCGATGATCACGGGTATCAGATAGGTGAGGGCGCCGAGCAGCACCTGGACCAGGAAGCCTGCGAGAAGCGCGGCCGTTGCTCCTCCCGCGACTTCGACTGCGTCCTGCGGGTTCGACGCGGTCGCGAGCCCGACCGTGAGGTAGGCGAGAGTGCCGAGAAACCACACGACGCCCGCCAGCACCGACAGGGTCGCAAAGTCGGCGGGATGCTTGCGGCGGATCTCGTCGAGGTGGGGTTCGAGCACATAACCGGCGGCCGCGAGATATCCCAGGGTGCCTGCGGCCGCCACCTCGGGCAGACCGGCGATCGCGCCGCCGACACCGACGACCAGTGCGACAAGCAGCGCGGGAAGACCGCGTCGCGCAGCGGTTTCCACTCGCTGCGCCATCCGGGTGCGCAGCATCGTCGGCCACAGCGTGACCAGGGTGCCCAGCACTGTCAGGCCGACCCAGCCGAAGATGTTGATTCCCGCATGCCCCAGTACGAACCGCTCGTGCAGGTCGCTCGACAGACCGGAGTTCGCCATGGCGATTCCGAGTCCCGCCCCGATCGGGAGCAAACCGGCGGCGGCGACGTAATAGCGCACGGTATGCCCGAATCGGGACGGCAGTGCCGAGCGCAAGCGGCGCAGCAAGGTCGTGCCGTGCCATACGGCGACCCCGATAACGGCGCAGCCGCCGAGGAGCACAGGTATCCATCGGTTGCCGACCATGCCGGCAACCACGACGACGGCACCGATGTTGAATGCGACCAGCCGCGCGGTGTCGGCGCGACGCGATTCTCCGGCGGGCTTCTTCAGCAGTGTCTCGCTGAAATGCCCGCTCCAGATGAGGATTGCGTTGCTCGCCGCGCCCAGTCCGAGTAGGTGGACGAGAAGCCACCCCGATTGGGGTATCCACCGGTGCGCGATGGAGACGGCGACGAGCGCCGCGAACCATGCGATCACAAATGCCCCGGAACGAAGGTGCCACCTGCCGCGCTCGCTCATCCCACTACGTCTCTCGGCACGGAGGGGCGGGGAAGGCGGGATCGGGTAGGAACAGGCGGCACGCGCCGGGCTCGACGAAGGGAAGCAGGTCGAGTCCCGGGCCGGTCGGGGCTCCGATCTCTTCGAATGCGCCTTCGACGATGCCGAGGTGAACTTGGCAGACGACGGTGGGATAGCGGCGCGCTGCCTCGAGTAACGGGCAGCGCCGCAGTGCCACACCGAGTGCGGGGCCGTGGTCGGCAGGCTCGAACCCCAGACGGACCAGCAGATCGAGCATGAACCGGTGCGGATCCTCGATGTCCGGGACGGATGCGTCTTCCCGACCGGATGCGTCCCGAAGGGCTTCGCGGGCGAGTTCGCGCCCCCAATCCTTGCCGGCAGCCCGGGCGTCGGCTTCCGGGTCGGCGCTGGTGCGAGCAAGGTAGCCGGCCAACGCGGTGGCGAGACCGGCATAGTCACGGCTCGGAAGAGTCGGGTCGGCGGTGGGGGTCGGCCGGAAGACCTTGGCGGGGCGCCCACGTCCACGTGCGGGTTCGACGGTGTGGTCGACGAGGCCCTTCTCCCCGAGGGCGTCGAGATGTTCGCGCACTGTGTTGACATGCAGTCCGAGGCGCTCGGCGATGTCGTTGACGCGCACCGGCGCATGGTCGCGGACGTCGTCGAGGACGGCGAGTCGCTGCGGGGACAGAGTCAGGTGCGACACAGGTGCGAGCGTCGGGCGAGGACCGGGTAGAAGGTCTCTATTTTCCACGGAAATAACTGTAGTAAATTGTAGGGAGATCGGCCAGCCTGCGGCGCCCACGCGCCGCACCACGAAGAGGAGCAGGTCATGAGCACCGACCAGGTCGTCGTCGCCACGCAAGTCGCCACCACGCAAGAAGACGCAGACGCCGTCGACGCCATCAAGGGTCACCACAGCGAGCTTGCGGAACAGATCGCAACTCTGACCGACGGGCTACTCGAGGCTGCCGAGTCCGGCGACGGGTTCGACGCTGCCCGGGCTGCGGCCGTCGACTTCCTCACCGGCACCCTGATGCCGCACGCCATCGCCGAGGAGAACCATCTCTACCCGGCGGCCGCGCGGAGGGAGGAAGCCGGTCTGCTCGTCGAGTCGATGATCGCCGGGCACCGCGTCATCGGAACCCTCGTCGACCGAATCGCGAACGAGGAGTCCCCGATTCGCGCCGCTGCCGCGGGTCACGCGCTTCGCGTCTTCTTCGATGCGCACCTCGTCGACGAGAACGACCGGATTCTGTCCGTGCTCGCCGGAGATCCGGACGTCTCGCTGGCGAAGGTCGTGCACGGCATGCACGAACTGCTGGGTGAGGAGACGCACGGTGAACACGGCGCGCACGAGTGAACCCGCCGCGGTAACGAGACACGGTGTGTGCCGGGCGTGAGCTTCACTGCCGGGTGAGGACCGCCAGTAGCTCCTGGATCTCGTCGACGGTCGGGGTGGTGAGGCTGTCCCGTCCGTAAACGAATCCGATACCGGCGTACACCAGGGTGCCGGCGCGGACGCGGGCCGCGCCGGCATCGAAACCGAGCTCGCGAAACGCGCTCTCGACGACAGCCATGATGCGCTGATCGAGTGCGCGTACCGACTCGGCGACCCGCGGATCTGTTCTCGCCCAATCGCGTACGGCCGCCTCGGCGGCCCACGCCCGATCGTCGACGAGCATCGTCGCCATCCGTGCGAGGCGCTCACGGACCGGCAGTTCCTCGATGCTGGTCAGGCCGCGGGCGGCGTCGTTGTCCTGTGAACAGTAGTGGGTGGCGATGGCCTTCATCAGCTCGTCGATGTCGCTGAAATGCCAGTAGAAGCTGCCCTTGGTGACCCCGAGTTCGGTGCACAGGCGCGAGATCTTCACCGCGCCGAGCCCCTCGGTGACAAGGAGTTGCAGGCCGGCTTCCGTCCAGTCCTCGAGGGAGAGCCGTCGGCGCCGACCGGAGCCGGCCGCACCCTTCGCCGGTTGCTGCGCCACGTTGTTCTTCTCCTTGTTTCCGCCGGCGCCGAGCCTACACGGCCGCGGATTCTCAGCGGGTTGCTCACCGATCTGTGACTGTCCCGGAGAGCCTTGACCAAACCATACCGTATGGTATTGTCGGGCGATCTCGCGTTGTGCTGTGCTCTATCGTCCGCTCCGGTGCAAACGAAAGCCCTTCGATGCAAAAGGTCAGCCGCAGAACACTTCTCATCGGAATGAGTTTCGGGGTCGGTGGTCTTGCCGTCGGAGGCCGAGCCCTCGCGGACCAGCCCGACCTCTCGCGTCCGATGCTCTTCCGTTCGCCGACCCTCGAACCGTTCGTCGATGAGTTGCCCATCCTGCCGCACCTGGACGGTGCCACGCGCGCGATCGATGCGGTGAGCACGATGCACCGCTTCCACCGCGACCTCCCGCCGGGTCCGGCGCTCGCCTACGGAGACGGCAGCTACCTGGGCCCGGTGATCACCGCACGCCGCGGACACGAAACCACGGTCGGATACCGGAACCGGATCGAGACCCACCCGTTCGCCGCCGACTTCGATACTTCGCTGCACGGCGTGACCGAGGACGACCGCACCGATGTGCCCACGTCGATGCACCTCCACGGCGGTGTCACGCCTCCCGAATTCGACGGTCACCCGGAAAAGATCTCCCGCCCCGGCGAGGGCTTCACCTATCGGTTCCCGAACCGGCAGGACGCCGCCATGCTGTGGTACCACGACCACGCCATGGCGGTGACCAGACTCAATGTCTACGCCGGACTCGCGGGCGTCTACCTTCTTCGCGACGAATACGACACGGGCCATCCGGACAACCCGCTCGGATTACCCAGTGGCAACCACGAACTCGTGCTCGTCCTGCAGGAGAAGATCGTCGACGGCACCGGCGCGCAGAACATCCGGTCGACGCCCATCGTCCCGCAGGGCCGGTGGGAAGGCGGGGCCGTCGGCGACGTCGGGGTCGTCAACGGCAAGATCTGGCCGGAAGCCGGAGTCGATCGCGGCCTCTACCGTCTCCGCCTGCTCAACGCCGCGTCGTTCAGCGTCTGGAACCTGCACTTCTCCAACGACATGCGGTTCTGGGTGATCGGGATGGAAGGCGGATTACTCGATGCGCCCGCGCCCACCACCCGTGTGCGACTGTCGCCGGGCGAGCGCGTCGACCTGCTCGTCGACTTCGGTGATCTCGAGCCGGATACGACGGTAGAACTGCGCAACACGGAGGATGCGGCACCTCAGGCCGCGCAGATCGGCGCGGTACGCATGCCGGTGTTCATGAGATTCCGCGCCGGCACCACGCGCGGTTTCGCCCGGCCTGTTCCGGCCACCCTGCGCGGCGGGCCCGGACAACCCCCCGCGGTCGGCCCGATTCCGGCCGTCCAGGTGGTGCGCAACGTGTCGCTGAGTCAGCCCTCGGCGGTTCGCATTCCGCCGTCGATCATGTCGCTCAACAACCTGATGTTCCACAGCGACGATATCGAGATCCCGCGCCAGGGCACCGTCGAGCAGTGGAACATCGTCAACGCCACCCCCGATCCGCATCCGATCCACCTGCATCTGGTGCACTTTCGCGTCGTGGGGCGGCAGGCCATCGACACCCTCGCCATGTGCGCTCGGCAACCGCAGCCGCCGATGGGCACCAAGTGGACGCCCGATGCGGACCCCTTCGTCGTCGAGCCCCTCCGCGGCCCCGAACCGTGGGAGACCGGGTTCAAGGACACCGTCGTCTGCGACCCCAACTCGGTCACCCGGATCGTGGCGTACTTCCCGACCGCCGACGAGCTCGGATTCGACCCCGACGCAACGTTCCCCGCTGCGGTACACACCACCGATCGGCACACGGACGCGAATACGCATCACGGCAACGACGACCACGGCAACGCCGACCTGCAGGGATATGTGTGGCACTGCCACATCCTCGACCACGAAGACCACGACATGATGCTGAAATACCGGACGGTGAAATGACATTCGAACCCAAAGATCACTTCCAGCGGATCCCCTACGAGCCTGCGGCAGACGGTCGCGTCGAGATGCACTCGGGCCTGAGCCGGCACTACCCGACGCTGCACGCGAACCTGGTCGCCATCCCCGGCTGTTCGCGGGAGGTCGGGGTGATCATGTGTCACCCGGCGTCGAACTTCCTCAGTCATTTCCTGCTGCGGGCACTCGCACGAGCCGGTGTGCCCGCGATGGGGCTCAACACCCGGTACGCCTCCAACGAACCCGCCCTGATCATGGAGCGCGCCGCGCTCGACCTCGGTACCGGCGTGCGCTGGATGGCCGACGAGCTCGGCTTCGACAAGGTGGTGCTGCTCGGTTTCAGCGGCGGCGGTTCGCTCGCGTCGTTCTACCAGTCGCAGGCCGAGAACCCCACCGTCACCGCGACCCCCGCAGGCGATCCGGCGCCGTTCGGCGACGCGGACCTGCGTCCCGCCGACGCACTGATGCTCGTCGGGGCGCACCCCGGCCGGGCGCGGGTACTGCGGCATTGGATCGACGGCGCCGTCCTCGACGAATCCGATCCGTACCGGATCGATCCGGACCTGGACCTCTACGCCCCGGGACGCGCCGCACCGCTGGATCGGCAGTGGGTGGCCCGGTATCGCGACGCGCAGCTCGCCCGCATGCGCCGTATCGACGCATGGGCCGTGGATCAGCTCGACGAGATGGACCGGACCGGTGCCTCCGACCGCGGGTTCGTCGTGCACAGAACCGTCGCCGATCCCCGCTTCATCGACACCACCCTCGACCCCAGCGACCGTCGGCTCGGAAGCATGTACGGCGACCCCGCGGCCGCGCGAACACAGCGGCGGGAGGTCTCGCCCGGTTCACCACGGTCCGCAGCTGGCTCAGCACGTGGAGTGTCGACCACACCAACGCGGACGCCTTCGAAGATCTGAAGCAGGTGCAAGCGCCGACGCTCGTGATGAGCCTGCTCGCCGACCAGGCCGCATTCGCCGAGGACTCGCGGCTGATGTGGCAGGCACTGCCCGGTGACCGCGCCGACCTGATCGAGATGCGCGGGCTCAACCACTACCTGGTGGATCAGCCGGACGGACTCGCCGACGTCGTCGGCCGACTGACGCGATGGATCCACAGCACGGTGCTGGAGGGGGCGAGGGCATGACCGGAACACTCGACGAGAAGCACACCGCAACCATCGCGGCCGGACAGGACAGGTGCCCGAGCAGATTCCCGTACTGGCAGGCCGTCGAGAATCCACGCCTCCGACGGGTCCGCGGCCTTGTTCGCAAGGTGACAGGTTTCGACCCCCTGCCCACCGACGAGCAGGCCCGGGCACTGTGCAACGACCTCTACAGCGGAGATCCCACCGCGGAACGGTTCGTCGCGGAGGTGTATCACGGCGAACTCGGACCGGCGAAGGCCCGCGCCTTGCTCGACAAGGCGCTCGCCGACGGCATCGCATCGGTTCCCGATGCACCGGCCGCGATGAAGGCGCTGTTCGAAGAGTTCGAGACGGTCCCCACCTGGGTACGCCCCGACCTCGTCGAGGAGGGTGCGGCCATCTGGCGGCGCTGGGGCACCATGCTGTTCAGCTTCGCCGGTGCCGAAACCCTCGAGATCTACACCGAATCCGCGGTCGCGACCCCGCTGTCGCTGGCCGGTGGTTATGCCGGTGACAACGCGCTGCGCCGCTATCTGGAAACCTGCCGGTTCTGGTGCGACGTATCGCAACCCGGTGCGCTGCTCACTCCGGGTTCGCAGGGTCGCGCCACCGCGCTCAAGGTCCGCGTGATGCACGTGTCGGTCCGCGATCGTGTCGCGAAGCACCCCGAGTGGGATGCCGGCAAATGGGGTCTGCCCATCAGTCAGACCTACATGCTGCTCACCCTCATCGCGGGCAGTGTCACACCGGGTCTGGCGCTGTGGGTGCTCGGCTACCAGACCACCGCGCGAGAGATTCGCGCGCTCATCCACTTCCAGAAATACATGGGCTACCTGCTCGGTGTGCGGACACAGTGGTATCCCGAGTCGATCGGCGACAGCATCCGTGCGCTGCTCACCACCGTGGTGTCCCGATCCCACGACTCCGGCGAGCACGGCAAGGAGCTCATCGAGTCGTACCCCAAGGCGTTCGCTCCGCGCGACGGCCATCGGGGCCTGAAACGGCTACGGGCCGCGTACAACTTCCGCATCAACGCGGTGTATTCGGCGATGTTCATGGCCCCCGGAACACGCCGCAGATACTCGATGCCCGGAGTCCTTCCATGGATGCTCATTCCGATCGCACGCTTCCCGATCATCACGGTCGTCGAGCTCGCCCGCAGATTCGTGCCCGGCGTCGCACGCGTGCACGAGAAGGTGATGGTCGCGCATCGCGAGAACTGGTACCACGCCCAGATGGAAGGCCGCGAAGCACAATTCGATGCCAGCGGAGCGCTCCGTCGCTGACCGCTCCCCGATCACCGAACATCCCTGCCGATCCCCGCCGACATCCCGCCCCTGGAGGCAATATGGCCGCACTGCAGATCGTCGAAGCCTGGAACGGCCCCGGCCGCAGAGACGGCGACATCACCGTTGTCACACCACGCGACAACGCCGCGCACCCGTCGCCCGACAAGCAGGCTTTCGAACACTGGTATTTCGACGCCCACCTCGACGACGGCCGCATCGTCGTCGCGATGCTCCAGACCCGGGAGCTGGTGCATCGCAAGCCCGGAGTCGAGATCCACGTCTACAACTCCGACGGCGACCGTCGTGAAGCCGCCCGGCAGTACACCGACGCCGACCTGACCGTGTCCACCGAACACTGCGATGTCCACGTGGGCCGCAACTTCGCGAAGCTGACCGGCGAGCAGGACGGGCTGCCCGTCTACCGTGTGGCGGTCGCGGAGGATGGCCTCGCCTTCGATCTGACATTCACCGCGGAGGTGCCGCCCTGGATGCCCGGCCGGGGACAGACCAGCTACAACGACCGCGAGTTCTTCGCATGGGTGGTCGGCGCGCCGCGCGCGAGTGTCGCCGGCACCGTGACGGTCGACGGTGTCACCACGGAGGTGACCGGTCGCGGCTATCACGACCACAACTGGGGCGTCGGCGACATGAAGCGCATCATCGCCAAGTGGTACTGGGGGCGCCTCTACACGGAGGACTTCTCCCTGGTCTACGCCATGGTGCACACCCAGAAGAAGTACGGATCGCACTGGTCGCAGCCGGTGATGATCGCGCAGGGTCGCGAGGTGGTGTTCAGCAACGGTGAGGTCGAGATGACCGAGGGACCCACCGTGTTCGACGCGGTGGCCGACCGCACATACCCGTCGTGGTTGCGGATCCGCGTACCCGGTGCACTCGATCTGACGCTCACGGTGCGCGAAATCGTCCACGCACACAACCTTCTCGAAGACATCCCGCTCGCGGCGAGCAGGCTCGTCAAGCCGATCGTCAACCGGCTGGTCGGGCATCCCGGGTACTTCCGGTTCCGGTCCGACTTCATTATGACCGTGTCGCTCGACGGCGAACGATACGAGCGTTCGGGTTCGACACTGCACGAGATGGTGGCGCTGACATGAGTGGGGTCGCCGTCGCTGCGACCCTCGAATACCTGCACGGATTCGGCAACGAGCACCACAGCGAAGCGGTGGCGGGTGCACTGCCGTGGGGTCAGAACTCGCCGCAGCAAGCGCCCTACGGACTGTACGCCGAGCAGCATTCGGCCACCGCGTTCACCGAACCGCGGGAGGCGAACCGCCGCACCTGGACGTATCGCATCATGCCGTCCGCCGCGCACCCGCCCTACGAGCGGATCGACAACCGTGGCTGGGTGTCGGCACCGACCTGCGGGGGAGTGCTGACACCCAACCGGTTGCGGTGGGATCCGCAGCCACTGCCCACCCCGGGCACCGACTTCGTCGACGGCGTGACGACGTACGCCGTCAACGGAGATCTGCACGCCCGGAACGGCATCGCCATACATCTGTATTCGATATCGGAGTCCATGACGGCCCGATACTTCGTCGACGCCGACGGAGAACTGCTGTTCGTCCCGCAGGACGGCCACCTGCTGCTGTGCACCGAATTCGGCAGGATCGCGGTGGCGCCCGGCGAAATCGCCGTCGTCGGGCGCGGCGTCAGATTCCGTGTCGAACTGCTCGGAAGCACTGCGACCGGGTATATCTGCGAGAACTACGGTGCGGCACTGACCCTTCCGGAACTCGGCCCGATCGGCGCCAACGGCCTCGCCCACGCGCGCGATTTCCTCTACCCCACAGCCTGGTTCGAGGACCGGAACCGGCCCGTCGAACTGGTGCAGAAGTTCGGCGGGCACCTGTGGGCCACCGAACTCGGCCACTCACCACTCGACGTCGTCGCGTGGCACGGCACCCACGGTGCCTACAAGTACGACCTGTCGCGTTTCAACGCGATGACCACCGCGGGCTGGGACCATCCCGATCCGTCGATCTTCACCGTGCTCACCTCGCCCACACCCGTTCCGGGCCAGGCGAATGTCGACTTCTGCGTCTTCCCCGACCGATGGGTGGTCGGCGAGCACACCTTCCGGCCCCCGCACTTCCATCGCAACGTTATGACCGAATTCATGGGTTTGATACGCGGACGGCACGATTCGAAGGCCGAAGGATTCGTTCCCGGCGGTGCGTCGCTGCACAACCAGTGGGGCGCGCACGGACCGGACCGGGAAACCTTCGATCTCGCGACTGCCGCCGAACTGACGCCGGTGAAACTCGAGAACACCCTGTCGTTCATGTTCGAGACCCGGCTCGCCCTCACCGTCACCGACACCGCGTTCACCGCCTCTCATCGCCAAACCGACTACGACGCCTCGTGGTCGGGCCTCACCCGTCGTTTCAGTCCCCCAACCTCTAAGGAGCGTTCATGACCGACATCGCTGCTCCCGCCTCTACCGCCCCGGTCGTCGTCCCGGAACCCCTCCTGCGCATCGGCGGCCGGGCCGTTCCTGCTCGCTCGGGCGCGCAGTTCTCCTCGATCAACCCGGCGACGGAAGAGATCGTCGCCGAGATCGCCGCGGGCGGGGCCGCCGACATCGACGCTGCCGTCGCTGCCGCACGCGAGACCTTCGAATCCGGCGCGTGGTCGCGGATGGCCGGTGCCGAGCGCGGCCGGATTCTTTCGCGCGCAGCCGATCTGATCGAGCAGCACGCGCCGGAGTTGTCGGCGCTCGAGACCGTCGAGATGGGCAAGCTGTACGTCGACACGGTCGCCGGTGACATACCGGCGGCGGCTGCGTCGTTCCGGCACTACGCGGGCTGGGCCGACAAGATCGCAGGCGAAGCGATGTTGCTGCCCGACGTGGGACCGCAGCACCGCTTCGGCTACACGCTGCGGCAACCCCTCGGCGTGGTCGGCGCGATCACCCCGTGGAACAACCCGACCGTGGTCGCGGCGTGGAAGATCGCTCCGGCGCTGGCCGCAGGGTGCTCGGTCGTCGTCAAGCCCGCCGAAGACGCGTCGCTGGCAGTCCTGAGGCTTGCCGACCTGCTGGCCGAGGCGGGTGTGCCGGACGGTGCGTTCAACGTCGTGCCCGGTCTCGGACCCGATGCGGGTGCTGCGCTCGCCGCACACGAAGGCCTCGACAAGGTCACCTTCACGGGCAGTCCCGCCGTCGGGAAGACCATCACGTCGCTTGCCGGCGACAAGTTCCGCAAGGTCACTCTCGAACTC
>NZ_JAUZMZ010000135.1:0-12621 GCF_036327435.1 Rhodococcus chondri
CGTTCGTCCACAGATGTGCCGTCGGCGCCACGTGCAGGGCGGCCGCGTCGTCATCGTGCGGGAAGCTGGGCGCATGGGGGCCATCATTCGTCGTAGCGAGGCACAAGAACGTGGCGTGACGGCCGCGGAGATCCGTCGTCTGATCCGGACGGGTGCGTGGAAGCGCTTGGCACCCGGACTGTATATCCCGTCCACAACTTATGAGGCCGCGGACGATCGGGGCCGCCACCGTTTCCGTGCGGCGGCTGCCTTCGCGCGCGCGGCACCGGACGCGGTGCTCAGCCACGTGTCGGCGGCCGTTGTCCACGGCCTCGAAGCCTGGCGAATGTCCCTCGACGACGTGCACCTGACACGCAGGCGTTCGGGTGGATCCGCGAAGACGTCCGGTCGTGTGCTGCACGCGTCGAGGTTCGACGATGACGAGGTGGTGGAGAAGGACGGCATGCGTGTACTCGCCGTGGCGAGGACGCTCGTCGATCTCGGCGCCACGGTGCCGTTCGAGCAAGCTGTCGTCGTCGGCGATCACGCATTGAGGAACGGCCTCGTCACTCTCGAGGACCTGGAAACTCCCGTCGAACGGATGGGACGACATCCCGGCCGTGCAAAAGCAGCGCGAGCCGTCCGGTTCATGAGCGACCGCAGCGACAGCGTCGGCGAATCCCGGAGTCGGGTCCTGATGGTCCGCGAGCAGTTGCCGCTACCGCAGACGCAGGTGGACGTGTTCGACGAGTTCGGCAACTGGCTGGCGCGAGTCGACTTCCTCTGGCAGGAGCACGGCGTGATCGGCGAGTTCGACGGTCGCATCAAGTACCGCCGCGACGGTGTCGCGACAACCGATGCGGAGGACGTCGTCTTCCGGGAGAAACTGCGCGAAGACCGGTTACGGCATGCGGGCTGGGTCGTCGTGCGGTGGACGTGGGCGGACCTGGAGAGACCCGGGGTCGTGGCAGAGAGAATCCGTCGCGGATTCGCCTTGGCAGCGCGGGGGACGGTGCCGACAGGTAGTTGTCGGATGAGGAAGATCCCGCGGTAGCAAAAAAGCTCGCAGCCCTGGCGACTATCGCCAGGGCTGCGAGCTTCTGCTTCAGAACTGCTTACTTGCGGCCGGGAGGCTTGATGCCACCCTTCATCTGCAGGCCGCCCGGCTTCGCCTTCGGCGGGGCCGGGGTGTCGGCCGGAGGTGCCTTCGGCGCCTCGGCCGGTTCCGGCTCGGCCTCGGCGACCGGCTCAGGTGTCGCTGCCGGCTCAGGAGCGGGCTTGGGCGCGGGAGCGGCCTTCTTGGCACCCGGGCCCTTCAGGCCACTCTTGAGTTGCAGTCCGCCCGGCTTCGCCTTCGGGATCGCCGCGGCCTTCGGCTCGTCGGCTGCCGGGGCTTCCGGTGCAGCCGCGGTCGCAGGGGCCTCGGCCGCGGGTGCAGCCGGTACAGCGTCGGCGTCGGGTGCGGCCGGTGCTGCTGCCTTCTTGGCGCCGGGTGCCTTGAGGCCACCCTTCATCTGCAATCCGCCCGGCTTGGCCTTGGGAGCTGCCGGGGCTTCGGCGGGAGCTTCGGCGGTGGGCGCTTCCGGTGCAGTCTCGGCCTTGGGTGCGGCCGGTGCTGCTGCCTTCTTGGCGCCGGGCGCCTTGAGCCCGCCCTTCATCTGTAGTCCGCCGGGCTTCGCCGCCGGTGCTTGTGCTGTCTCGGCTGCCGGTGCGGAGTCGCCGTTCGATGCCGCAGGCGCAGCCGGCTTCTTCGCGCCGGGGCCCTTGAGCCCGCCCTTCATCTGCAGTCCGCCGGGCTTCGCCTTCGGCGTTGCCTCCGCCGCCGGAGCCTTCGCGGCCGGAGCCTTGGCGCCACCGGGTGCCTTGAGGCCGCCCTTCATCTGAAGACCACCGGCCTTGGGGACGCCGGTGGTGGCCGGAGCAGCAGGAGCCGCAGCGGCCGCTTCGACCTCTTCGACGCGCTCCTTCTCGACCTCTTCCGCCGTCTCCTCGGCCGCAACAGCGGTCTTCGGCTCCTGGACGACCCGGAGGTTGTCGCTGAGCTTGGCAGCCTCGATGCGCGAGATCGACTCGAGCATCAGCTGCGCGACATCGACGACCTCGACGCCCTCGCCCTGGCCCTGCTCCTGACGGGCGGTGACGCCGTCGGTGAGCATGACGCGGCAGAACGGGCAGCCCGTCGCGATCTTGGCGGGGTTGGTGGCCAGCGCTTCGTCGACGCGGTCGACGTTGATGCGCTTGCCGATCTTCTCTTCCATCCACATCCGGGCACCACCGGCACCACAGCACATGGACCGCTCGCCGTGACGCGGCATCTCGACGAGCTTCGCGCCCGACGCCTCCATGAGCTCACGCGGCGCGTTGTACACCTTGTTGTGACGGCCCAGGAAGCACGGATCGTGGTAGGTCACGTCCTGGCCCACCGGTGCAACCTGAATCAGCTTCTTGGCCCGCACCAGGCGGTTGAGGAGCTGGGTGTGGTGGACGACCTCGTAGTTGCCACCGACCTGCGGGTACTCGTTGTTGAGAGCGTTGAAGCAGTGCGCACACGTGACGACGATCTTGCGCTTGCTCTGCTCGACACCTTCGAAGACGTTGTCGAGGACCTCGATGTTCTGCTGCGCCAACTGCTGGAACAGGAACTCGTTACCCGCGCGGCGAGCCGAGTCGCCGGTGCAGGTTTCCTCGGCGCCGAGGACCATGAACTTCGTGCCCGCGGTCGCGAGCAGTTCGGCGACGGCCTTCGTGGTCTTCTTCGCACGGTCTTCGTAAGCACCGGCGCAACCGACCCAGAACAGGTATTCGTAGCCGTCGAAGCTGTCTGCATCCTGACCGAAGACCGGGATGTCGAAGTCCATCTCGTTGATCCAGTTGAGACGGTCCTTCGCGTTCTGACCCCAGGGGTTGCCCTTGTTCTCGAGGTTCTTGAACAGACCCGCGAGCTCGGACGGGAAGTCGGACTCGATGAGTACCTGGTAGCGGCGCATGTCGATGATGTGGTCGACGTGCTCGATGTCCACCGGGCACTGCTCGACGCACGCACCGCAGTTGGTGCAGCTCCACAGCGTCTCGGTGTCGATGACGGGTGCGAGCTCGCCGGCCTCGACGAGTTCGAGGCTCTCGCCCACGAGCTTGCGGCCGGCTTCGGCGCGAGCAGCCTCGGGGATCTTCGCCAGAGCAGCCTCGTCGACGTTGCCTTCGGCATCGACCAGGCCGATTTCGTCGCCACCCATGTCCTTGCGGCCACCGGCCAGCAGGTACGGCGCCTTGGCGTTGCCGTGATCGCGGAGCGAGGTGATGAGCAGCTTCGGCGACAGCGGCTTACCGGTGTTCCAGGCGGGGCACTGCGACTGGCAGCGACCGCACTCGGTGCAAGTGGTGAAGTCGAGCCAGCCCTTCCAGGTGAAGTCCTCGATCCGGCCGGCCCCGAAGGTGTCTTTGTCCGGGTCGGCGTCTTCCATGTCGATGGGCTTGCCGCCGGACATCATCTGCCGCGCGGCACCGAGGGCGGGACCGCCGTCGTCCTCGCGCTTGAAGTAGATGTTGAAGAAGGCGGAGAAGCGGTGCCATGCGACACCCCAGGTGATGTTGCGGCCGACGATGTAGAGCCACACCATGCCGGACATCAGCTTGATGAACGCGAAGACCGACACCAGTTCGGGGCTTTCCGGAAGGATCCGGGCGACCTGCATGGTGAAGAAGTCGGTCGACAGGTGGCCGCCGCCGTAGGTGGCGATCTTGCCTGCCTTCACCAGGATCATGCCGAGGCCCTCGAGGAGTACGACTGCCTCGACGAAGTACGCGGCCTTGAAGTCCGAACCGCTGAAACGCGACATCCGGCCGGGCCGGCGCGGGTGATTGAGCTGGCGGATGGTGATCAGCGTCAAGATGCCGACCACGGTGCCGATGCCGAGAACCTCGTCGACGAGGTGGTAGACGGCCGTGTCGCCGAAGAGCGGCCAGTGGAAGGTCGGGTCGAATGTCTGGCCGTAGGCTTCGAACCAGACGATCGCGCCGAGCATGAAGCCGATCATCACCAGCCAGTGCGCCCAGCCGACGGTACGGAACTTGGTCATCTTCGTGTGCGCGAGGAACTCGACGAGCATCTGCTTGAAGCGCGGGAAGAACGGATGCCACCGGTCCGGGGCCGGTTGGCCGATCCGGATGGTGTTGACCATCTTCAGTGCGCCGCTGATGAACGCGAACCAACACACGAGGCTGAGCAGCACGCCGATCGTGCCCAACGTGATCGTCAGGGCATTCATACGTGGCCTTTCGTGTCGGGGGCGGCGCCGGGCCGCCTGGTATAAGCCCCCGCATCGTAACGCAGGATAAGTTACCCACTGGTAACTCATAAAGACTACTCATCGGTAACAGGGCTTTTCCACCGAGCGGTGGTGCGGAGGGCCACCGTAATAGGCGGCCGTTTGTTGAGGGTCACTCAGGATTGCCTAAGTATTTTTGATAACGAAATGGAGACGGGTTCTGATTTCGCTACTTTTCGATATCTATCAGGCGTAACCCATATAACGAAAAGGATGTGACGTCGGTTATGATCTCAGTCGGACATGGCATCCGAGCGGAAATAATGCTTGTCGGGGGTTCGGGAAATGCCATGGCAACAGGGAAAATGGGGGGCGTCCGTCGGACGTGCGCCATGTCACAGAACGGAATCGAATGAAGCTGAAGAAGCTTGCCGCTGTGGCGACGATGACCATCGCCGCCATGGGGATCACCGCGGGAACCTCGTACGCGGCTCCGGAAACCCCGGCAGCACAGGACGAAATCAACTACGAGTCGAAGATCGAGGGCCAGTCGGTCGTCACGGTCATCGATGCCGGCGCATTCCAGGTGGCAGGCGACGGCAAGAGCGTCGAACTGCAGGATGATGCCGGCAACGCCGTCGTGAGCCTGCCGCTCGCGGTCCAGCTGGGCGATCTGCAGCTGCCGTTCGAGCGCGAGATCAGCGAGGACGGCAAGACCCTCACCTTGACTCCCGTCACGGACATGTCCAAGGCGACCCCGGTCGCGCCCGAGGACAAGGTCGGTCAGGGCATCACACCTGTCAGCCTGAAGGTGCAGGACGTCGCCTCGGTCGACGAGAACATGAAGGCGCAGAGCAACTTCTCCCAGCAGCTCGGCATTGCGACTGCGGTCGGTGGATTGACGGGCACCATCATCGGCTGCATCGTCGGTGTTGTGGCCGGAGTTCCGACCGCACTTGTCGCGTCGCTTCCGCTTTGTGCAGCCGGCGCCGGCGTCGGCGGCGTGATCGGCACCATCGTCGTCGGTGGCCCGACCCTCATCATCGCCGGTATCGGTCTGCTCCAGACCCTCGCGGCTCCTCCGGGAACCACTCAGTACGCGAACTGAGACCCTCGCGAAACGGGTTCGGCCCGGCACCTTCAGGTGCCGGGCCGAACCCCTTTTCGTGGACCTACATCGTCAGCCGGCCGAGCCGGTGTACGAGAAGATCGTGATCAGGTAACCGAGGATATCGACGAGCACACTCAGCACTGTTACTACCTCAATCTCGTTTGCAGACAGGAGATTGCAGCCTATCGGTTGCGGCGGAACCCGGTTCGGTCGGGGCGAGGCCGTCCAGCGCCCCTCGTCCGGCGTGGCTCGTCTCTTCGGTGATCGTCGACGGACCCCGGTACCCTGGGCCAGGTTCGCAAGGGGGCACCGCCTATACAGGGTCTGCCGGATTCGAACCGATGTAAGTAAAGGATCAAGGATTTGAAGTTTTCGAAGACGATAGTCGCCACGGCAGCGTTTGCCGCCGCACTCTCGGTGACCGCGTGCAGCTCGGACGAGAGCGACAGCGCCTCCTCGACCGGCACGACCACGACCACCACAACGGCAGTCACCACCGAGGCCGCCGCGTATCCGCCGGTTCCGACGCCGGAGGAACTCAATGCCTCCCTCGCGATGGCGTTCGACGAGACGGTGCCGCTCGAGCAGAAGATTCCGCTGGTGCAGGGAGCCGAGGAAGACCCGCAGCTCATCAATCAGGTGGCAGCCGCCGCTGAGGCGAACGACGCGGTCNTCANCGTGCTCGACGTGGTCGACGGCGGCGACGGCACCGCGACCGCCGGAATCAACATGATCCTCGGCGATGCCCCGCCGAATCCGGGCAGCGTCGTCTTCGTCGCCGAGGACGGGGTGTGGAAACTGTCGAAGGACAATGCCTGCGGTTTCGTGGCCCTCGCGCAGTTGTCGTCGCCGATCTGCTCCTGAGGGTTTTCGCCCACATCATCTGTCCAACTCCGAAAAGGCCGCCTCCCGAATCGGGAGGCGGCCTTTTCGGATCGTTCGATACCGGCTACCAGGTGCGGATCTTCAGGCCCGGGTTCTCGTCCAGGATCACGTTGATCGGAGTCGCGAACAGCTCCGGCGACTCGCCGAGCAATCCGCTGACGACTCCCGCGACCTCGCAGAAGCCGTACTGGCCGACGTTCGACGCACTGGAGATGCCCAGGGCGAGCGTGCCGACGACCAGGGTGCCGCCGCTGTCGCCCTGCAGCGCGCAGAGGTTGGTGGCGAAGCCGTCCCGCAGCACGCGGTGGCCGATTTCGATGCTCTGACCCGTCGAGGTCACGACGCCGCAGCTGTAGCCGGTACGCAGACCGGACTTGCAGACCGGCGTGCCAACAATCGGGTCGGCGGTGCCGGTGATCGGCAGGGGAGCGGCGGCGGGCACGCGCACGCCGTTGTTCTCGAACCGTCCCGCGGCCTCGGCCGACGGGCGGATCAGGCCGTAATCGTGGTTGTCGAGGCTGGTCTTCTCGAAGGTGCCGAGACGCTGACCGAGCGCGTCGCCGACCAACTGGTAGACCTCGGACGCCCACTGGGTGCCGGCCTGTGCACGGTTGGGATCGCAGTGGCCCGCGGTGATGTTGACGGGGTTGCCCGAGCCGTCCTCGGCGTTGAAGCCGAGCGAGCAGCGCAGTCCTTCACCGGCGCCCAGCGACGCGTAGGCATCGCCGCCGAACAGGGCGTCGGGTGCGGCGATCCCGGCGACCGGCCGCAGATCCAGAGCCGGCTCGGGGGTGAGCTCGGCGGGAGCGAACAGCACACGGACATCCCGGAGGAAGTCGGGAAGTTCGATTCCGGCGACATTGTCCGCACGCACCACCACGTCGTTGTTGACGACGTCGACGGCAATGCCGCGGATGACGTCGGCGACGGCGGGCGGCTGCGTCTCGAGCCAGTCGTTGAGTGCCTCCAACTTGTCGTTGAGGGCGTCCTCCGAGCGATCGGTCTCCACGACCGTGAAGCCCTCGTCGACGGCGGCGTCGCGCGCCTCGTCGAACTGGTCACCTTCGGTCAGGCCGACGGTGGGCGTGCCCGCCTGGTCGAGCCAGACACCGGCGAACACGGCCTCGAACTTCTCGCGGGCGGTCTCGGCGAACCGGGCCAGCTCCTGGCTGCGGGTGGCGTCGTCGAGGAACCGCTCGGGGCTGATCTGCAGGTCTCGCTGCAACGCTTCGACCAGCTCCGCGGGCAGGTCGGTGGTCTGTACGGGCGCCGGTTCGGCCTGGGCAATGGCTGCGGCAGGGCCGAACAGCAACACGGCGGCCGAGCCGAGAACTGCTGCCCGACGTGCGAAAGTACGTCGCATGAATGCCTTTCTTATCGTTCCTTGCTGCTCGCGCACACAAAGAAGCCGGCCCTGGCGGAGCGGCATGCTCGATCCTAAGGGGTAACACACGCGACACGTGGTCCGCTGTGAGATACCAGTGTGTCGCGTGTGACTGGTGTGATCAGGCGGGGTTGGCGGCGGTCCGCACGCGAGCGCCTGTGGCGGCCTCGATGTCCTGAACGGAGATGCCCAGGCTCGATGTGCCGCCGTTGGGGGCGAGCACCAGGTTGGCCTCGACGCAGTCCGGTGCACCGGCGCTGTTGGACCCGCTGATGACGCCGAGCGCGAGCGTGCCGGTGACGATCGCGCCGCCACTGTCACCGGAAAGGGTGCAGGCGGTGGTCGCGAAGCCGCGGATGGTGCTCGCGGTGCCGTTGGCGTAGATCAGCTGGGTCTCGATGCGGTCGGCTGCAACCACACCGCAGGTGAACGACGAGGACTGTCCCGACTTGCACACCGGAGCGCCCACCACGGGCACTGCGGTTCCGGTGACGGTGAGGGTCGAGCCGTTTCCGCCGCGCACCGCCGGCCGGGTCAGGCCGGCGTCGACGCCCGCCTTGTCCAGGGAGATGACGCCGTAGTCGAGGGTGCTGTCGGTGCCGACCGTCGAACTCGTGAACGTGCCGATCTTGGTGCTGTCGTCGATGTTCGAGCGATTGGGCAGGTACACGGTGGAGCCGCCCTGATCGCGGGCGACGGCGTCGCAGTGGCCCGCGGTGAGGTTCACGGCGTCGCCGTTCCCGTCCACACCGTTGAAGCCGAACGAGCAGATGCCGATGCGGTCGAGGGGAGTGGTACGCACGTCGCCGTCGGCCGTGATGTAGGTGTCGCCCCCGAGCGGCGCCGGGTCGTTGGCCGGCAGGCCCGGAGACAACTGCACCTGCACGTTCGCGATGAGCGACGGCAGGTTCAGCGCCCGGCCGACGGGCGAGTTCACGATGTCGATGACGATCTGGTTGTTGAGGACGTCGATGGAGGTGTTGTTCACCTGCGACGAGACGTCGCGCGGCAGCGCCGACACCCAGCGGTTCAGTTCGGCGAGGGCCTGCTCGAGGCCGTCGGCGGACACCGGTGCGACCGTCGCCTGGTAGCCGTCGTCCTGCGCGCGGCGCGCGGCCTCGCTGTTCGTCACCGCGACGACGGGCTGTCCGTCTTCACCGAGCCATGCGCCCGCGAAATCGGAGGGACGCTCGGCGCGGAAGCTGCGCGCGTAGTCGCCGAGCTCCTGGGCGCGGGCCGCACGCTCGAGATACTGCTCCGGCGACAGGTTCAGATCGCGCTGCAGCGCCTCCACGAGCTCCGCGGGCAGCTCGGGCGCCGGCAGCTGCTCTGCCGGGGCGGCGTGAGCCGTCGTAGTGAGCGGTCCCACCAGAAGCACCGCCGAGGCCGCGGCAACGGCGATCCGGCGAGCGGTGGAACGAACAGCGGCGCGCGACGCCGACGACTGACGCATGAGGGCCCTTCGGTGTGTGATCGATCTACGGTATGAGCTGGTACGAACGGTTGTGCGATAGAGCTACTCCGGCCCGCGGACAGCCTACGGGACGGTGACGGGGATCCCGAAAGTGCCGGAGGTCATCACTCTGCTACGCCTCGCCCTCGACCTGCGAGGTCGTGTCGGAGGGTGGCTCGGGGTCTGTGCCGGGGTCGGGGTCCACGGCCGGGTCGGTGGGGGTCACCTCTGTGGTTTTCGACGTCGTCGACGACTGCGTGGACGATTCCCCGCCGCTGTCGCTGGGTGTGCGCGGCGGGTTCCGGCGTGACCATTCGGTGGTGGTCGTTGTCGTGCTCGACCGGGTGCTGCTCGGCCCGGTGCTGCTCGAACCGCTGCTCGACGATTCGCTGGAACTGCTGGTCGCCGAGTCGACCCACGTCTGCTGCGGGACCACCGGTGCAACCGGAACGCTGGTCGCTGCGGGGGGCGTGGTGATCTCCGTGGTCGACGAAACAGGTGGGGGTGGTCGTGGTCGGTGCCGGCGTCGTGGTCGAGGACCGGTCGGCGATCAACGGCATGCGGGTCGTTTCGGGAACGGGCGTGTTCGCGCTGGCGGTGGACGAGTCGCGCAGGGTCAGGACCAGCACCCCGACCGCGACGAGCAGGGCTACCGCTGCTGCGGCCGCACCGGCGGCGAACAGCGGCGACCGGGACTTTCCGCTGTTGTCGTCCTTTTCTTCTTCCGGTGGCGCCGACGGCGTCGCCTTGCTCGGCGCCTGCGCCTTGCTGGGTGTCTCCGCCGCCGGAGGCGTCGCGGTGATCTTCGCGATCACCGTGGTCGCGTCCGTGTCGAGCTGGTTGCGGGGTGTTGCCGTGACTCGGGTGACGGGCAGGACCTGGGTGGAGCCGAGGAGATCGACGGAGCCGGCCGCGGCGGCGAGCGCCGCACCGCGCACCATCGTCTGATGCGGTTCGGGGGCGAGTGCGCACCGCACCCCGAGGCCCGCCTTGATGGACTGGGTCACGAGTTGCGCCGCGACGGGATCCATGGCCTCGTCGACGGTGACCACGACGGCGTCGAGGTTGCTCACGAGCCAGCCGAACGCGCCGAGCGCCGCCGACAGCTGCGCGGTGACCGACGGGGCCTCGCCCTCGGGGAACCGGAAGGACTTACCTGCGGTGACACCCGAGCGGACGAGTGTGACGGTCGTGCCCTCGGGGTCGATGTGATAGACGGCCACCAGACGCCCGGTCTGGTGGGCGACCTGCGATTCGAACCACGCGGCGGCGGCTTCGGCGTCGGAAATCAGGGAGACGTGCCGCAGCCCGACGTAGTCGAGGGCGTTGCGAAGCACGGCCACCGTCGACGGCGGCCATTCGGTGGGGTGGGTGGCGACGGCGGTGTACCGCTCGTCGCCGATCAGCGTCATGGCGTCCGCGAGCAGGCATTCCATCGCGGTGGCCACGAGGTCTTCGGCGCGGGACAGGGATCCGTCGTTGGCGCGTACTCCGGTGGCCCGGCCGAGCCGGTCGACGAATTCGACGAAGGAGCTGGTGCTGCCGTCGGCAGCGTGGTGGTCGCCGAGCGTGGCAGTGCCGTCGGAGTGCAGGTGCACCGCCGTGCGGCGTTCGATGGGTGCCGGGTCGGGTCGCCCGGGCGACGGTGAGGTGACGGCAACCGATGACACGGAAGTGCCTACCCTCAGGCCTACGCCTACGGACATGCCGGTCTTCCCCCATTCTGGTCGGTGCGTGCGCGCTCGGAACCATCGCCGTGCCCGATCGCACGTAGCATACCGATCAGCTCCGAGCGGGATCCCGCGCCGAGGCGGCGGCGGATCCGGGCGACATGATGTTCCACGGTCTTCGCGGAAATGTACAGGCGATTACCTACTTCGCGGTAGGTCAGACCGGAAACCACCAGGTCAGCCACTTCCGCTTCACGTTCCGACAGCGGGCTGCCCGATATGCCCGGTTTTTTGCCGGGCTGCGCGTGCCCGTCGCCGACGCCTCGGGCGGTGTCCGCGGACATGGTCGCGGCGCCCGTGGACGGCTGACGCACCAGCCGGGCGATCTGCAGCAGCGTGGTCGCCTCCCGGGTGTCGGGCACACGAAGCGCGGCCTCTCCGGCCAGGCGCGCGCCGTCCCAGGGCAGGCCGATCCGCGCGAGGTCTTCGGCGGCCTCCCGGATACGGTCCGGATCGACCTCGTTCTGCAACACACGCAGCCAGGCGTTGCCCGCGCGGGCGAGCGCGGCGGCGTAGGCCGTGGACTGCCCGGCCACCGCCAGAGCCCGGGCATGAGGAACCAGATCGGCGGGACGGTTCGCCGCGATCGCCGCCTGCACGCCGTACCAGTGCAGCGTCGCGCCCCACAGCGGTGGTTCGCCGAGGACCGTGAGCAGATCCCGGGCCTGGGCCACCGGATGCGCGATGCGCTCGGGCTCGCCGAGGCGCACGGCCGCCAACCACAACTCTCCGAGCGGGAGCAGGCTGAGCAGGTCCACGGAGTACTCGGCGACCACGCTGCGGGCGGCATCCCATGCGACGGCGAGCGACGCGCGGTCGCCGTGGCGGCGGGCCAGTCCCACCCGCAGCCCGTGCAGGAACAGCAGGTCGCGCTGGTGCTGCACGCCTGCCGACAACTGCTCGGCGGACGCGGCGGCGGTGGTCAGGTCGCCGCCCAGCAACGTCGACCACGCCGACAGCAGTGCGTGCCGGGTATCGGGACCGGACCGGGCGAGCACAGTGCGGGCGTGGGCGAGTTCGCCCGCGTGCAGACACAGCAGTGCGGTCACGGACTCCACCGAGACCGGTTGCACCGGTGCCCGGCCGCTTCCGTCGCGCACCGCCAGCGCGCGGCTCAGACTGTTCATCGCGATCCGGCCGTCTCCACCCACCGATTCGCGAAGGCCGGCTTCGAGCAGTTGCGCGGCGGCGGTGGCCGAGGTGGGCGCACCGGCCGTCGCACCGGCGCGCATCTTCGCGGCGGCGTCGGGCCGTCCGGCAGCAAGCAGAACAGCCGCGCCCGTGGGAACATCGGCGCCCGCGCGGTCCGGCCCGAGCCACTCGTACAGGTCGGCGCTGCGACCGAGCATTCCCCGCTGCGCGGCCACGCTCGCCGCGACGCGGACGGCGGCGCGCAGTTCCTCCCCGGTCAGGGTCGCGGCCTGCTCGAGGAGCCGGTCGGTCAGGCGCTCGGCGGTGGCGAGGTCCCCGGCCGCGGCTGCCGCCTCCGCGCGGGCCGGCATCAGCGCGTCGGCGCCCGCACCGGCCCGCACAGCCGCATACAGCACGACCACCGCGCGCGACGGCTCCTCCGATCCGGCCTGTTCGATCAGGTAGCTCTCGAGCCGCGGGTCGCCGACGCCGGCGTCGACGAGTCGCAAGGCGAGCGGCAGGTTCAGCAGGCCGGTGCCGACGCGACCGCCGAACAGTTCCTGGGCGAGCGCGCGTGTCGCGTGGGGTCCGAGGGCTGTGGCAGGGACACCGGCCGCCCCGGGTATGAGAGCGTCCCGGCCGGCGGTGAGCAATCCGCTCGCGTGGGCTGACTCCACCAGTTC
>NZ_JAUZMZ010000136.1:0-12559 GCF_036327435.1 Rhodococcus chondri
CCACAGCCACCTCCCTGGATCTCGACGTGCGGCGAGCGCGGCTGCGCCCGGAGGTCCTGGAGGCCGGACCGGTGCGCCTGCACTCGTATCCGGAGGCATGGAATGTGCTCTCGCGCATCTACTCCCAGCACCTGCCCGAGCGGCCGGGCGCGATCGAGCGCTCCGCGTTCTGGTGGGCCGCCCGGCAGTTGCGCGCGACACCCACGCTCGAACCGGTGTATGTGGTCGTGCACGGTGAGCCCGGGCATGAGGACGGGTTCGTGCGCTACCACCCCATCGATACCGGCAAATGGTTCACGAGCAGTAACCGGACGATCGTCGTCGACGACTTCTTCGCGCCCACACCCCGGGTGCGCGCCGGTCTGGTCCGATTCCTGCTCGGCCTGGACCTGGTGGACCGCATCGTGTTTGCGGCGCTTCCCGCCGACGACCCGCTGCCGTGGATGCTCACCGACCATCGGGCCGTGCGGGTGCGTTCCGTGGCCGACGAAACGTGGCTGAGGATTCTCGACGTGCCCCGTGCGCTCGCCGAGCGCAGTTACGCCGGAACCGGTGGTGTGCGTATCGCGGTCGAGGACCCGCTGTTCGAGGAGAACTCCGGCGTCTTCGAGGTCGGACCGGACGGCGCGACGCCCACCTCCGCGTCCGCCCACCTCACCGTCGGCATCGCAGCGCTCGGATCGGTGATCCTCGGCGGCGTGCGCTTGCATCAGCTCGCGGCCGCCGGGCGTGTGCGTGTGCACGAGCCGGACGCACTCGAGGTGGCGGACGGACTGTTCGCCTGGCCGCACGCACCGTTCGCCGGAACTTCGTTCTAGGAAGCCGAACCCCCGTCCGGAGTCCGTTTTGCTTCGCCGCCTCGGGAGGTGCGTTACCGTTCAAAATATGTGATCGAGGTCACTCTCGCGTGGGGCGGGCGGAGGCGGTAATGCGACGGAAGTGGCGGAGTTGGGTGACGGTCGGCGCGGCCGCGGTACTCGCGACCTCGGGCCTGGTGGGTTGCGGCAGCGACACCGACGATCGCGTTCTGAGTTTCTACACCGCCGCAGACGGCGCCGAGCAGTACGCGCAGGCCGCCGCGAACTGTACCGAGGATGCGGCGGGCCGATACGTCGTCGAACAGCGCACCCTGCCGAAGAACGCCGACGATCAGCGACTGCAGCTGGCGAGGCGGCTCACCGGCGACGACAAGAGTCTCGATCTGATGACGCTGGACGTCGTGTGGACCGCCGAATTCGCGGAGGCCGGGTGGGCGCTTCCACTGCCCGAGGACGATGCCGCCGCCGTGTCCGAGGGCACCCTCGCGGGGCCGCTGGAATCCGCGACGTGGCAGGACACTTTGTATGCGGCTCCGCTGAACACCAACACCCAACTGCTCTGGTACCGCAAGGATCTGATGCCCGACGGTAATCCGCCGCAGACCTGGGACGAGATGATCGACATCGCCTCCGGGCTCGCCGAACAGGGCCGTCCCAGCTGGATCGGGGTACAGGGGCGTCAGTACGAAGGTCTCATGGTGTGGTTCAACACGCTGCTCGCGAGTGCCGGGGGATCGGTGGTCGCCGAGGACGGCACCACGGTGACCCTCGACGACGGTGACGCCGCCGAGACCGCCCTCACCATCATGAAACGGGTGGCGACTGCACCCGGCGCCGACCCGTCGCTGAACCAGGCCGACGAGGCCGCCGTCCGGCTCGGCATGGAGAGCGGACGGTCCGCGTTCCAGGTGAACTGGCCGTTCGTGCTGCCCGGCATCATGGAAAACGCGGACGACCTGCCGTTCATCGACGACAACGGCAACGTCACCGCGACCGACACCGGCAACACCGTGCTGACGGTCGACGGCGAACAGAACTTTCTGCCCGCGCCGTATCCGTCGGTGATTCCGGGAGAGCCGGCGCAGGTGACGATCGGTGGATTCAACATCGCGGTCGCCCGGACGAGCGAACATCCGGAGCTGGCCTTCGAGGCCATGCAGTGCCTGCGCAACGAGGAGAACCAGCGCAACAACGCTGTCGGGGGTGGAGTGCCGCCCACGCTGGAATCGCTCTACGGCGATCCGCAGTTCCGAGAGGCATACCCGGCGTGGCGTGAGGTGCGCGACAGTCTCGAGAACGCTGCGGTGCGGCCGGTTTCTCCGGCGTATCAGAGTATTTCGACACTCGTGACGGCCACCCTCAATCCCGTCGACCGGATCGATCCGCCGCGTACCGTCGACGAACTCGCCGAACAGGTGCGTAAGGCGGTCAACTCGGAAGGACTGGTCCCGTGACTGCAGTCGAACCGCAGACGCCCGTATCCTCGCCCGAGCCGCAGGCGCCGTCGAAGAAGCTACGGTCCGAAGGAAAGAAGGCCGAGCGTCGACTCGGTTTGTGGCTGATAGCTCCGGCAGCGCTGCTCATGGTTGCGGTGACCGCATATCCGGTGGGTTACGCCGTCTGGTTGAGCCTGCAGCGATACGACCTGCGTTTTCCCGACGACCGAGAGTTCGTGGGGCTGGCGAACTACGTGGCCGTGCTGACGGACGCATTCTGGTGGCAGGCGTTCTTCGTCACGGCCGGGCTGACCATCGTCTCGGTCGCCGTCGAATTCGTCCTCGGCCTGATCATCGCGCTGATCATGCACCGGACCATCGTCGGCAAGGGTGTCGTGCGCACCGTCGTGCTGATCCCGTACGGCATCGTCACGGTCGCCGCCGCATACAGCTGGTACTACGCCTGGACACCGGGCACCGGATATCTTGCCAACCTGCTCCCGGACGGCAGCGCCCCCCTGACGCAGCAGTTTCCGTCACTCGCGATCATCGTGCTCGCCGAAGTGTGGAAGACGACGCCGTTCATGGCGTTGCTGTTGCTGGCCGGACTCGCCCTCGTCCCCGAGGACCTGCTCAAGGCCGCGCAGGTAGACGGTGCCGGTTCCTGGACTCGGCTGATCCGGATCATCGTGCCGCTGATGAAGCCGGCGATCCTGGTCGCGCTGCTCTTCCGCACCCTCGACGCGTTCCGCATCTTCGACAACATCTACGTGCTGACCCGCGGATCCAACGGCACCGGATCGGTGTCGATCCTCGGCTACAACAACCTGTTCAAGGCCTTCAACCTGGGTATCGGGTCGGCGATCAGCGTCCTGATCTTCATTTGTGTCGCGATCATCGCGTTCATGTTCATCAAGCTGTTCGGTGCGTCCGCGCCCGGTTCGGACGAAGGGAGGCGATGACGATGGCGGAGACCCGGCGACGCACCCTGTCGTGGTCCGCGGTCAACCTGCTGGTGCTGCTGTACGCGCTGGTTCCCGTGCTGTGGATCGCGAGCCTGTCGTTCAAGCCCGCCGGCACCATCAAGGACGGCCACTTCATTCCGCAGGAATGGACGCTCGACAACTATCGCGGCATCTTCCGTACGGACGCGTTCACCAGTGCCCTGTTCAACTCGATCGGTATCGGGCTGATCGCCACGGTGATCGCCGTGATCTTCGGGACGATGGCCGCGTATGCGGTGGCCCGCCTGGACTTCCCGGGCAAGAAGGTGCTCGTCGGGGTGGCGTTGCTGATCGCAATGTTCCCGCAGATCTCCCTGGTGAGCCCGCTGTTCGAGATCATGCGCAGCATCGGGCTGTTCGACACGTGGGCAGCGCTCATCATCCCGTACATCACGTTCTCGCTTCCCCTGGCGATCATCACGATCCCGATCATCGTGTTCGTCCTGATCTTCCAACGTCGTATCGTGGCCGGATTGACCTCCGGCGCCGTGAAGGGGTGAGTCCGGATGGCCGACATCGTGCTCGACAAGGTGACCAAGGAATATCCCGACGGTGCGAAAGCCGTCCGCGATGTCGACCTGTCCATCGCCGACGGTGAATTCGTCATCCTCGTCGGTCCGTCCGGATGCGGAAAGTCGACCACGCTCAACATGATTGCCGGACTCGAGGACATCTCGTCGGGCGAATTGCGCATCGGCGGTGCGCGCGTCAACGAGAAGGCCCCGAAAGACCGCGACATCGCGATGGTGTTCCAGTCCTACGCCCTCTATCCCCACATGACCGTGGGTGAGAACATCGCGTTCCCACTGACTCTTGCGAAGATGTCCAAGGAGGAGATCGCGCGGAAGGTCGACGAGGCCGCCAGGATTCTGGACCTGACCCAGCATTTGGATCGCAGGCCGGCGAATCTGTCGGGCGGGCAACGTCAGCGCGTCGCGATGGGCCGAGCGATCGTGCGCAGCCCCAAGGCGTTTTTGATGGACGAGCCGCTGTCCAACCTCGACGCGAAACTTCGGGTACAGATGCGCACCGAGATCTCCCGGCTGCAGAAGCGACTGGGAACGACCACCGTCTACGTGACCCACGACCAGACCGAAGCGATGACCCTGGGCGACCGGGTCGTGGTGATGCGCGGCGGGCTCGTCCAGCAGGTGGGGGCGCCGCAGGAGCTGTACGACCGGCCGGCCAATCTGTTCGTCGCGGGCTTCATCGGGTCGCCGTCCATGAACTTCGTGGCGGGGCAACTGGATGCCTCCGAGTCGGGAGGAGTCGTGCACAGTGCGATCGGCGACATCCCCATCGCGTCCGACCGGTGGGCCGCGATCCGCGACAAGAACCCGGGCCGGGATGTCGTGATCGGAATCCGGCCCGAGCATTTCGAGGACGCCGACCTGCTCGCATCCGACCAGCGCGACAGCGGGGTCACGTTCACCGCCGACATCGACGTGCTCGAATCCATGGGCTCGGACAAGTACGCGTACTTCACCGTCGACGAGACCGCGGTGAGCTCACAGGATCTCGACGAACTCGCCGCGGACGTCGGGGTGGCCAACCTGTCCGGTGGCACCACCGTCGCGCGTCTGCCCGTCGAATCGGCTGCCTCACAGGGACATACCCTGCGGATGTGGTTCGATCCGAAATCGGTGTCGGTCTTCGACCTCGGGACGGGTGTGAACCTCACGCTGTGAACTCATCGTGGCGCGCGTCGCCGCAACCGGTCGATGATCTCGTCGTTCCACTCGTGACGGCGCACGAGCCGGTACCGTTCGTGTGCCACCCACAGATACGCTTCGGCATCCGTCCGGGACGCGAGCATGCCGGCAGCGCGCACCATCTGCACGACCGGGACGAACTCGTCGTCGAACCACCGCTTCGCCACATCCTCCCGCGTGAGAAACTCGCCGAGATCCTGCATCAGCCGGAAGCCCCACGCTTCGACCATCTGGGACAACTCGGCGTAATCCCACGGATCGGATACGCGCACCGCCTCCCGTGCCGGCCCGTGCAGCGGCACTCGCGTCAGGAAAATCCGATAATGGTCCTTGCGCAACAGGTCCGAGTGTCGGGTGATGCCCTCCGCCGACACCTTCGTGACGATTTCGGTGACATATGCATCGATGGTGCGATCGCCCTGTGAGCAGGCGATGGACACGCGGTGATGGCCGTCCTGGACGAAGTGCAGATCGCCGACGCGATACACCGAGATGGGCGGCATCGCCTCACCACGCCGCCGCGCGGCCGCCAGCCGTTCCCACCGGTTCCGCAACCGCGCCGACGTGGGCCGGAACCGGCGGTCGAAATCGTCGGTACGATCCACGCTGCCCACGATCGAGGACACCTCGATGATCTGCAGACCGAGGCGGTGTTCACCGATCCGGCCGAGGGCACGCACCACATCCTCGAACGGCAGGATGTCGTTGACGTCGTCGGGTTCGCGCCGCAGCCAGGCGATGAGCCGGGCGTATTCGGCGCGACGGCGTTGCCGGGCGAAGTCGTCGCCCGCGTCGGCGACGGGAAACCCCGTGTCACGCGCCATGCTCTGACGCTACCCCCGGCGGTGGCGCACCGGCCGGACATTTCGTCCCGGTACGGGGTTACATTGCTGGGGTGACCGATGCCGTGCTGTCCGATGTTCGCGCCCACCTCGCCGCGCACCTGTCCGGCCCCGGGGCCGCGCCGGAGTCGGCGTCCGTGACGTTCCTCGGTCTGGAACCGATCGAGGTGCTCCGATTCCGCGCCCACGACGACGACCTCACCCGGTTCGCGACTCTCGGTTGCTCGCGGCATCCGATGGGCGATCCCACCGCGACGATCGCCGACCCGACGCGTGGTCCGCGCGCCGAGCTGATCCTGAGTCTGCGGCGGGCGGACGGAATCACGGCCGGGGTGCACCGCACGCTGGCGGTCCTCGCGGCGCTACCCGCTGTGGAAGGTGTCGTCCTGACCGAGGATGCGCTGCTGGACCTCTCCGAGCCGCTGTGGGACGGAGCGCCGTTCACTGCGGTGCTGCTCGAACCGAGTGATGTTCCGGACCTGGCGCTACCCGAGCCGGCCGATCCGGTGCGCTTCTTCGACGCGGTGCCCATCACCGGCAACGAAGCGGCCTGGAAGCGGCTGCGCGGAGCGGATGCGCTGCGGGAAGCGTGGGCAGAGGCGGGCATCGACGTCCGCGACCCGGCTCGCGCGGCCGCGCGCATGTAGCCGCGTATCAGGGGCTCAGCTGGGCACGACGACGCCCATCGGCCCGCCGCCCAGGCACACGCTCGGCCCCGGCGTCGACGAGGCCACCTGCAGTGCCTCACCGCCCCCGGAGACCCGGACGTAGACCGAACCGAGGCCCGCGCCGACCGGTACCCGGACCCGGGGGTTGCCGGGGAAGCCGATGTCGAGCACACCGTCACCGCCGGCACGGTAATTCAGTTGCACCGTCCATTCCCAGTCGCCGGCGGGTTGCTCGAGCGGCACGGCCACGGTGGCACCGGCGACGAGCAGGTGCCCACAGTCCGGGGTGTCGCCGGGCAGCAGGGTGCGTAGCGGCAACAGCTCTGCCGGGACCAGCCGGCCCTGCTCGTCGAGCACCCGCAGTTCGGTGGCGGTGTCGGCGATGTCGGGGCCGCCGGGTAGGGCCGAGAACACGGATCCGACGAGGTTGTGCGGGTGCGTGAACGGCAGCAACACCCACACCGACACCGGGTGGTCGAGCACCGGCACGTCGGGGTGAGCGGTCAGCGACGACGTTGCGGTCGCCAGATAGTCGCCGGTGGGGTTGTCGTACCAACTGCGCGCGAAGGTGAACGTCGACCACAGCGAACCTGTCGCAAAGACGGCGGCGCAACCCACCGCGACCGGTCGGTGCCACCGCGGGACCGGCGCTTCGGCGCGGGCGGGTGCGCGGAGGATCAGTGCGATCGCGATCGCCACCACCACCGCGGAGTCCGCGAAGTACCGCAACGTCTGGGCGAGTTCGTAGGTGGTCTCCGGACCGAACCGGGTAGCGATCATCGCCACGAGCGACGCCGACACGTACGCGGCTGCCGCGATCCACACCGGGCCCGTGCGGGTGCGCCGGCGCAGGCTCCACACGAGTGCCCCCGCAACGGCGAGCCAGCCCGCCACGACGAGCAATGCGGGCGGGTCGGCCCACGGGGGACTCGGATTCCACCGATCCCAGTGCCACGGCCCACCCAGCAAAGTGGGCACGAGCCCATAGGACAACCCGTGATGGGTCAGACCGGCGACCATCGACCAGGGTGGGACTCCGAAGCGGGATTCGACGGTACCGACATAGATCGTCGCCCACAGGAGCAGCACTGCGCCGGACGCGCACCACAGTGCGGCGCCGTGGCGGGAGGCGGCGCGCACGGGCCGGTCGATGCCGTCGACCCGGTAGGTGAGGGCGAGCGTCGCGAACGCGACAAACGGCACCAGAACCGATTTCTCGAAGAAGAGCAGAGCGCACACGGTCACGACCGTGCCGGTCAGCACGTAGCGGCGTCTGCCGGTACGGGCGAGAAGCAGGGCATCACCGGCCACCCACGCGAGCGCGGCCTGCAGCGGCAGGGCGTTGAGTCCGGCAGCCCACCACGAATACGCCGGAAGGGTCAGTGGCGAGAGCAGGTAGAACAGCAGCGGTGCCCACACCGCCGGACGGGGACCGAGCAGCAACCACAGCACGCGCAGGACCGCAAGCGACGCGAGGGCCTGCCCCACGACGAGTGTTACCGCGGCAGGCCACCATTGCAGGGGTGCCAGCGCAGTGATCGCCTCGGCCACCACGAACGCGCCCGGCATGAGGTGACCGTCGTGGTCGTAACCCAGGATGTCGCCGGACAGCAACGGGTAGGTGCCGGCGCGGCCCACCAGGATCAGATCGTCCCAATAGAATTCGCCCCCCGCGGCGAGAACACCCCGAACAGCGACCTGCATTGCGACCAGCACCAGAGCCACCATCAGGACAGACCGGCCGCCGGTCCGCCCGACGAGCAGCGGTGGCGATGCGTGGGCGAGGGCCCGGACCGTCACAGCCACTTGTTGCGACGGAAGGTGACGAACAGCAGCACGGTGATCGCGGCGATGAACCCGACGACGAGGTGGTAGCCGTACTCCCAGTGCAGTTCGGGCATGTTGTCGAAGTTCATGCCGTAGATGCCCGCGATCATGGTCGGAACGGCGGCGATCGCAACCCACGCGGAGATGCGTCGCATATCGGTGTTCTGCTGCACGGTCACCTTCGCGATCGCGGCATCGAGCAGTGTGCTCAGCGTTTCGTCGAACGCGGCGATCCGGTCGGAGACCGTGATGTGATGATCGGCGACGTCGCGGAAGTACCGCCGGACGTCCTTCGGGACGGGGTTTCCGGGGGCGCGGATGAGTTGCTGTAGGGGCTCGGCGAGCGGAACCACCGCGCGACGCAATTCCACGATCTCTCGTTTGAGCAGGTAGATCTGCTCGACCGCGATCCGCGTACTCGGCGTGAACACGAGTTCTTCGAGATCGTCGACGTCGGGTTGCATGGCGGTGGTCACGGCCAGATACGTATCGACGACATGGTCGGCGATCGCGTGCAGCACCGCGGCCGGTCCGCGCTCGAGCTGTTCGGGATCGGCTTCGAGGCGGCTCCGCACCGCGGCCAGTTCGGAGTGGTCGCCGTGTCGCACGCTCACGATGAAATCGGGTCCGGTGAACAGCATGATCTCGCCGGTCTCGACGATGTCCTTGGTGGTGGTCACGGACTCGTGCTCGATGTAGCTGACGGTGCGCAGGACCAGGAACAGCAGGTCGTCGTACCGTTCGAGTTTGGGACGCTGATGGGCGTGCACCGCGTCTTCGACGGCGAGCTCGTGGAGCCCGAACGTGCGGGCGACGCTGGCCATCTGGTGTTCGTCGGGCTGGTGCAGTCCGAGCCACACGAAACCGGTGCCCCGGCGGCGCACCTCGGCGAGCGCGGCGGAGTGGGTGTATCGGCCCGGCAGGCGGTGGCCCTCGACGTACACGGCGCAGTCGACCACCGCGCGTTCGGCGGGCACCCGTCTCGTCGGTGCGGGTGTGAGGACGCGGCGTCCCTGGCGGTGTGAGGGCAGGCTCGGCATGGGCTCCCTTCCTCACGGTTCGCTCTGTTTCGGCGCAACCCTGCTGCGCCGTCATGCTAGTCGGCACCTGACACACTGGTGTGGTGCGCATCGATCTGCATACTCATTCTTCGGCATCCGACGGTACCGACAGTCCCGCGATCCTGGTCCGGAACGCTGCGGCGGCGGGACTCGACGTGGTGGCCCTGACCGATCACGACACCACGGCGGGGTGGGACGACGCGGTGGCGGCACTGCCGTCCGGGTTGCGGCTCGTCCGGGGAATGGAGATGTCGTGCACCGGGCGGGGCGAGGACGGGTATCCCGTCTCGGTTCATCTGCTGGCATATCTGTTCGATCCTGCCGATCCGTCGTTCGTCGCCGAGCTCGAGCGGCTGCGCGGGGAACGGGTGGCGCGGATACGGGCGATGGCGCAGCGTATGGCAGAGGACGGGCTTCCCATCGATGCGGACGCGGTCATCGCCCAGGCCGGCCCGGCTGCGGGCAGACCTCACCTGGCGCGCGCGCTCGTGGATGCCGGCGTGGTCCCGACGGTGGGGGATGCCTTCACCGAACTCCTCTCCGCGCGGGGACGCTATTACGTGAGGAAGGTCGACACTCCGCTTGCCGAGGCGGTTGCGATGGTGGCGTCCGCGGGCGGCGTCACGGTTGTCGCGCATGCCCGGGCTCGCGCGCGGGGCCGGTTGCTGGCGCTCGATCACATCGAGGAGCTGGCGGAACTCGGTCTCGGTGGCGTCGAAGCCGATCACCCCGACCACAGCGAGGAGGACGTCCGCCTGATGAAGGACCTCGGCGCGAGCCTGGGTCTGTTCGTGACGGGTTCGTCGGACTATCACGGTGCGAACAAGACGGTCGGGCTCGGCCGGTTCACAACGCCGCCCGACGCATACGAGCAAATGCTCGACGCAGCGAAGGGAGTGGAAGTGGTGCTCGGATGAGGGGCTATCGGGACGATGTTCCTGCCGAGCGCGATTACTACGACTACTACGGCGGCGCTCCCTATGACGACACTCTCTACGACGAGGGGGAGTACGGGCCTCGGGCGTACGGTCCCGTCCGCGCCGGGCTGATCGTTCGTGCCGGCCGGGTGTTGGCGGGGGCCGCGACCGGCGCCGTGATCGTGCTCGCGCTCGTGGTGTGTGTCGCGCAGTACCTGGCGGGAGGCCGGGGTTTTCCGGGACCGGGAACCGAAGCGGTCGCCGCCCACATGTTCGGCGCGGCCGTGGCGGTCGTCGCTCAGGTGAGCGCGGACCGCCTGAGAGGCCCGAGATCGATCCTTGCCGCATTTGTGGTGTTTTTCACTGCATCGATTCTGTTGTTCACTCAGTGGTGGAACTGATTCCAGAAAAACGGGCATTACTCGCGAGTAGCCCCGACGTAAGCCCAGGAACGAGTCCGGCATTTCGCAAACTCACAGGTGAGAGCGTAAAAAAGTGAGAACCTTCGCAACCAACACCGATTTGATTGTTGGTCTGTGAAGGTGGCAAACTTGATCTCAATCCGAGACCGGCGCCACAGCCCGGTATCGGACAGAAGATGGCAGACCCCTATCGAGGGGCTCGTCGCCAAGGCTCACCCGCCTCGGCGCCATCACGCTCCGGAAGTCGTACAGCGTTGTACAGCGGTAATCGTGATCGCGCCCGGAAGCTTCACCGAATCTGTCCTCTGAAGCGCTGCTGCAACATACGAGACGTATCGAACAGCGGTTACTTCGCAGTAACCGTGACCCAGTGTGGTCACGGAACCCGCAGGAGTGTCATCGTGTCAATTGTGTCTGATGCACCTACCCCCCAGAAGGTCGAGCTGACCGACGAGGAAATCTTCGGCGCCCACATCGACGGCAAGCTGTCGGTCGAGCTCACCTCCCCGCTGGAGAGCCAGCGCGACCTGTCCATCGCGTACACCCCGGGTGTCGCGCAGGTCAGCCGTGCCATCGCCGCCGACGAGACGTTGGCCGCGCGCTACACCTGGACGAACCGGCTCGTCGTGGTCGTCTCCGACGGCACCGCCGTCCTCGGCCTCGGCGACATCGGCCCGCGGGCATCGCTGCCCGTCATGGAGGGTAAGTCCGCCCTGTTCAAGAAGTTCGCCGGCCTCAATTCGATCCCGCTGGTACTCGATACGAAGGATCCCGACGAGATCGTCGAGACCCTGATCCGGCTGCGTCCGAGCTTCGGGGCAGTCAATCTCGAGGACATCTCGGCTCCGCGCTGCTTCGAGATCGAGAAGCGCGTCATCGAGGCACTCGATTGCCCCGTCATGCACGACGACCAGCACGGCACCGCCATCGTGGTGCTGGCCGCACTCAAGGGTGCCGTCAAGGTGCAGGGACGCGACATCACCAAGCTGCGCGTCGTCATCTCCGGTGCCGGTGCTGCCGGTGTCGCGTGCACCAACATCCTGCTCGCCGCAGGCGTCGAGGACGTCACCGTTCTCGATTCGAAGGGCATCGTCTCGGCCGACCGTGCGGATCTCACCGGTATCAAGACGGACCTCGCGGCCCGTACGAACCCGGCAGACCGTCGCGGTGGCATGATCGAGGCCCTCGACGGCGCCGATGTGTTCGTCGGTGTGTCGGCAGGCACGGTGCCCGAGGAGATCGTGGCGACCATGGCAGACGACGCGATCGTGTTCGCGCTGTCCAACCCCGACCCGGAGATCCACCCGGAAGTTGCTGCCAAGCACGTCGGGATCGTCGCGACCGGACGCAGTGACTACCCGAACCAGATCAACAATGTGCTTGCCTTCCCCGGTGTGTTCAAGGGCGCGCTCGATGCCGGCGCCCGTCGTATCACCGAGGGCATGAAGCTCGCTGCCGCCGAGGCCATCCTCTCGGTCGTCGGCGATGAATTGGCTGTGGACAAGATCGTTCCGAGCCCGCTCGATCCGCGCGTCGCACCTGCCGTCGCCGAGGCCGTCGCGGCCGCGGCGAGGGCCGAGGGTGTCACCGACTGACGAGATCGCACCGAGTGCCCCGGAGCAGAACCCGCACCCAAGGTTCTGCGGCCGGGGCGTTCGGCGTCTGCGGGCAGTGCGCCACAATGACAGCCGTGGAAGCCAACGGGATTCGGTACCGGTCGCTGTTCGTCGCGCTCATCACCGCGGCATTCGCGCTTGCAGGGTGTGCGTCGCCGGTGCTGGACCACTCCGCGGAGACCACCGCCGCCGTCGTGGTCGGGGTGTGGGACGGCGCCGCGGGGGAGTTGCTGGCC
>NZ_JAUZMZ010000137.1:0-12360 GCF_036327435.1 Rhodococcus chondri
AGCACATCGAGTCCACTACCGAACGGGTCGCCGTCGACCAGGAGGACGCCGGCCGGATGCCGGGCGGCCGCAGCCTTGGCGAGTGCCGCGGCGAAGGTCGAGGCACCGGCGCCCCCACACCCACCGACCACCGAGATCACTGTGCCGCCATTGGTCTCCGGTTCGGCAGCGGCACCGAGGACGGCGAGGAGTTCGACCTCGTCCTCGGGCAGTCCGAAGACGTGCTCGGCGCCAACGGTTGCCGCGGCCTGCCATTCGCGCAGATCGGGGGTGCCGGAGCACACGAGTACGACCCCGGTTCGGCGTGGCAGGGCGGTCGCGCACGTACGTGCCGACCGGTGATCGACCACTACGAGACCGGCGGCGCACCAGGTGCGGCGCGGGGGCGGTGACGCCGCTTCGTCGAGTTTCCGGTCGGAGGCGGCGGCTACGCGGCGCAGGCTCGCCACCAGGTTCGGATCGGCGATCAACGCGAGGACGTCGTTCATGTCGGTCAGCGTGCGCGGCGGAACCGGCCGGCAAATGACCGATCGGCCCTTTTTCGGCGAATCTGTGGATGAAGGAGGCGCCTGTGGACAACTCGTGGGCAAGACCGTGCGGCCTCGGCAGCGACCGGCCGGAAACGTCACCCGAACAAGTGACGACCCTAGCCAGGGGGGAGGAGGCGAGGGTCGTCGGAGTTCAGCCCCGGGGGGTCGGGCTGAACACAACCCGGACGTATCCAGGGTCTTTGCGATAGTACACCGTTCACATGGTTTGTTTCCAACTTCAAGTAGTGGTATGTCACCAGTGTCGGAAGACCTGCCCTCGGTCGGGAGCGACAGTCCTATTGTGGTGCTGTGACAGACGCGCCCGCGAATCCCGCCGAATCCGGCCGGATCGCTGCCTTCTTCGACCTGGACAAGACGGTCATCGCAAAATCCAGCATCCTCGCGTTCACGCGCCCGTTTTTCGAGGAGGGATTGCTGAGCCGTCGGGCGGTGCTGAAAAGCAGTTACGCGCAGCTGGTGTTCATGCTGTCGGCGGCGGACCACAAACGCGTCGAGCGGATGCGGGAACACATCGCCGCGATGTGTGAAGGCTGGAACGCGGAACAGATCCGGACGATCGTCGCCGAGGCCCTGCACGAGATCGTCGATCCGCTGGTGTTCGCCGAGGCCGCAGACCTGATCGCCGATCACAAAGCACGTGGTCACGACGTGGTGGTCATCTCCGCATCGGGTGACGAGGTCGTGGCCCCCATCGCAGCGGCACTCGGTGCCTCTCACAGCACGGGTAGCCGCATGCGCATAGAGAACGGTCTCTACGCGGGCGAACTCGAGTTCTACTGTTTCGGCGACGCGAAAGCGACCGCGATCCACGAGCTCGCCGAGCGCTACCATTACGACCTGGCTCGCAGCTACGCCTACTCCGACTCGTCCACCGACCTGCCGATGCTGCTGACGGTGGGCAATCCGCGCGTGGTGAACCCCGACCGCCCGCTGCGACGGGTGGCTACCGAAAAAGGCTGGCCGATCTTGATTTTCGCCCATCCCGTCCGGCTGTGGACGCGGTTGCGGCCTTCCTCGGCCGGCCTGCTGACGGTCGCGGGAGCGGTCTCCGCCGGGGCGGTGATCCTGGGTGCCACGGCTTACGCCGCACGGCGCGCGGGGCGGTGAGCAGCAACCGATTTCACTGCCGGAGCACTTTCGGAAGACCACCCCCCAGGGGGCTTGCCGACCGGGATTGCACAGGGTACAAATGAGTTACGGAGACCTGGAAGGCCAAGAGCGAACCAGAAGAGAAGATTCGATCTCCCGACCGAGGTTTCCCAGCACGGACGCCGCGCACCCACGCGAAGCCGATGCCACTATAAGGGCATAAGCGTTGTGGGCCTGCGAGTTCGAGGTTTTCAAAGGCAAGTACCCCGCACCCGTTGCGAGGACGAACCGATGATACCCCGATCATCGCCGAGGCCGTTGACACACAACCCATTTCAGCACGCTTGGTAACTCGGTCCCCCGTGCTAGCGGGTGGTCACGCCGATACAGTCGGCGGACCACCCGCTTTGCATGTGTGGACCGTCGCGTGGAATCTATCCAGCGAAGGCATCGGCGATGGACGTCGCCTCACGAGCGCCCGCCTCGAGCGCGCCGCAGCAGAAGATCACCCAGCCGCCGACTCCCTCTTCGGTGCCCCGCGCGAATCCCGCGATCCCGTCTCGGTACATCTGCGCCCGGCGCATCCACGTGACCTCCGGCACGCCGAGGTTGTGGCTGTCCAACCCCGTCGCCACGCACACGAGGCGCGAGGCGGCACGCGCCACGACACCGTCCCCGACGCCGAACGGACGCAACGCCGACAGTTCACCGTGCACCACCGCGGCAAGCACCGGGGCCGGTACCGCAGTTCCACCCGTCACCAGTTGCGCCAGCGCGTCGAGGCGTTCCCCAACACCGGCCGCAGTCCGCGGCCGGCCGAGATCCTCGGGAACCGCGACCAGATCGGCCGCTGCGAGCAGATGCAGTCGCGCCAACGCCTGCAGCGGCGCGCGCCGCCAGGTCGAAACCAAGATGCCGAGCGCATCGCCGTCGAGCGCCAGCGCAACACGGAGGGCGCCTGCGAGGACGGGATCTCCCGTCTCGCCGGGAGGCGGGCGGTCCGTCGAACCGCCGTCGATCGCCGCCGAGGCACGGGCGGCACGGACCGATGCCTCGGCCGCGGTATTCGGCCAGCCGCGGCGGTTGGTGCGATGCCTGTGTACTTCGGCCAACGCGTCGCGCGCACGGTCCGCGGCGTCGCGCACGCCGGGCAGTTCGAGCAGGGGCTGGAGCGGGTCCGTCACGGCTTACGACGGTACCGTCGCGCGACATCGTCCCGGCCGGTGGGCCACTCGTCGCGACAGTCGACCATCCGTCGCGCAGGAACGACCGATGAGCGCAAGTGACCAGCATGAACCCGGGCGCCCCGATGCGATCTCCATCACAGGTGACTACGCTCGATACCGCCCGAATTGTTTCTCACTACCCGGAAAGAGGCCTGGCACATGACGAGCGCAGCCCAGGACCACGAACAGCAGGTGTTCCCGCCGAGCGCGGAATTCGCCGCCACCGCCAACGCAGGTCCCGAGCTGCAGGCCGCCGCAGACGCCGACCGCCTGGCGTTTTGGGACACCCAGGCGCAGCGCCTCGATTGGGCCACCCCCTGGAGCGAGGTTCTGGACTGGTCCGACGCTCCGGTCGCGAAGTGGTTCGTCGGCGGCACCCTGAACGTGGCGTACAACTGTGTGGACCGGCATGTTCTCGCCGGCAACGGCGATCGGGTCGCCATCCACTTCGAGGGCGAGCCCGGCGACACCCGTTCGCTGACGTACAACGATCTGCTCGCCGAGGTCTCCCGGGCGGCGAACACCTTCACCGACCTCGGTCTCGTCCCCGGCGACCGCGTTGCGATCTACATGCCGATGATCCCCGAAGCGATCGTCTCGATGCTCGCGTGCGCCCGGCTCGGCCTGACGCATTCGGTCGTGTTCGCCGGCTTCTCCTCGGCCGCTCTGCGATCGCGCGTCGACGACGCCGAGGCGAAACTGGTGATCACGGTCGACGGACAGTGGCGCCGCGGCCAGGCAGCCCCGCTCAAGCCCGCCGCCGACGAGGCCGTCCACGGCGCCGCTTCGGTCGAGCATGTGCTCGTCGTCAAGCGCGCCGGGATCGACGTCGACTGGACCGAAGGCCGGGACCTGTGGTGGCACGAGACGGTCGAGAAGGCTTCTCCCGAGCACACGCCGCAGGCCTTCGACGCGGAGCATCCGCTGTACATCCTGTACACGTCGGGCACCACAGGTAAGCCGAAGGGCATCATTCACACCTCCGGCGGTTACCTCACGCAGGCGTCGTACACCCATCACTACGTCTTCGACCACAAACCCGGCGAAGACGTGTACTGGTGCACCGCCGACATCGGCTGGGTCACCGGGCACACCTACATCGTGTACGGCCCGCTCTCGAACGGCGCCACCCAGGTTGTCTACGAAGGCACACCGAACGCCCCCACCGAACATCGCCACTTCGAGATCATCGAGAAGTACGGGGTGAGCATCTACTACACCGCTCCCACATTGATCCGCACGTTCATGAAGTGGGGACGCGAAATCCCCGATGCTCACGATCTGTCGTCCATCCGCCTGCTCGGCTCGGTCGGCGAGCCCATCAACCCGGAGGCGTGGCGCTGGTACCGCGAGGTCATCGGGGCGGGGTCCGCGCCGATTGTCGACACGTGGTGGCAGACCGAAACCGGCGCGATCATGATTTCCCCGTTGCCGGGCATCACCGCCACCAAGCCCGGTGCGGCGATGGCTCCGCTGCCCGGCATCTCCGCCAAGATCGTCGACGACGAGGCCAACAGTCTCGGCAAGGGCGGTAACGGGTACCTCGTGCTCGACGAGCCGTGGCCGGCGATGCTGCGCGGGATCTGGGGAGATCCCCAGCGTTACCGCGAGACCTACTGGTCACGGTACGAGGATCAGGGCTGGTACTTCGCGGGCGACGGTGCCCGCTACGACGAGGACGGCGCGCTGTGGGTGCTGGGCCGCGTCGACGACGTCATGAACATCTCGGGGCACCGCATCTCCACCTCCGAGGTCGAGTCCGCGCTCGTCAGCCATCCGAAGGTGGCCGAGGCTGCGGTGGTCGGTGCGGCCGACGAGACCACCGGCCAGGGCATCGTCGCGTTCGTCATCCTCCGCGAGGGCGCCGAGAACACCGGCGACGCTCTGGTCAAGGAGCTGCGTGATCACGTAGCCGTCGAGATCTCGCCCATCGCGAAACCGCGACAGCTGATGGTCGTGCCGGAGCTCCCAAAGACGCGTTCGGGCAAGATCATGCGGCGCTTGCTGCGCGACGTCGCCGAGGGCCGCGAGCTGGGCGACACCTCGACGCTCGTCGATCCGAAGGTGTTCGACGCCATCCGCGGTAAATAGTCCGGCCCACGACGCACGAGCGAGTTCCCTTCCGACTGCCCGGAAGGGAACTCGCTCGTTTCGTGTCACGTCGTTGATCGCCCCGGTGCGGGGTCGGCGCTAGTGTTACGGCGTGGGTGAGCCCACCGCAAACCGAACGAACCAACCAAAGGGGTCGACCAGTGAGCGTTACGAACGGGAAACGGCCGGGCGACGGCGTGCCGACGAGCATCTCGGGCATTCCGCTGACCGAGGTACCTGCCCCCACACCGCGCGACGCCAGTGTCGGTGATCTTGTCCGTGACGCCACCGCCCAGGTATCGACGCTGTTCCGCGCCGAGGTCGAACTCGCGAAGGCCGAGGTCACCGGCGAGGTCAAGAAGGGCCTGCAGGGCAGCCTGTTCTTCATCCTGGCGCTCGCTGTGCTGACGTTCAGTTCGTTCTTCTTCTTCTTCTTCCTCGCCGAACTCCTCGACCTGTGGGTTTCCCGCTGGCTGGCCTTCCTCATCGTGTTCCTGCTGATGGTCGTGGTGACTGCGGTTCTTGCGCTCATCGGTTATCTGCGGGTGCGCAAGTTGCGAGCGCCCAACAAGACCATCGACTCCCTCAAGCAGGCCAGGTCGGTTCTTCCCGGTAGCAGCGAAGCCGACGCATCCGCCCCCCGGCACGCGCGCTGACGCCCCACCGGCCGACGACAGTGACCGCACCCGATCCGTCCACGGTCCGTTATCCCGGCCCCTGGACTCACCGCGACATCCACGCGAACGGCATCCGCCTGCACGCCGTGGAGGCGGGGCCCACCCACAGGGGCGCACCGCTCGTCGTGTTCGTGCACGGGTTCGCCGACCTCTGGTGGTCCTGGCGACACCAGCTGACCGCCTTCGCCGACGCCGGATACCACGCGGTCGCCGTGGATCTGCGCGGTTACGGTGATTCCGACAAACCCCCCCGCGGCTACGACGGGTGGACGCTGTCGAACGATATCGCCGGTCTGATCCGCGCACTCGGTTACACCGAGGCCACCCTCGTCGGGCACGCCGACGGAGGTCTCGTCTGCTGGGCCACCGCCGTGCTGCACCCCGGTCTGGTACGTGCGATCGCGGTTGTGGACTCGCCTCACCCGATCTCCCTACGGGACGCGGCGATCCGCGACCGGGCCCAGCGCAGAGCGCTGCTCCCGACGTTCCTGACGTACCAGCTACCGTGGCGTCCCGAACGTCGGCTCGTTCGCGACGGCGGCCGAGAGATTGCCCGACTCGTGCGGATGCGCTCCGGTCCCGAATGGTCGCGGACGGCGGAGTTCGGCGAGGTCGTCGACCGCCTGCGTGCGGCGATCTGCATACCCGGAGCTGCCCACTGCGCCCTCGAGTACCAGCGCTGGGCGTTCCGCAGTCAATGGCGACCCGACGGACGGCGCTTCATGAAAGCCATGGACGCCACCCTGACCCTGCCCGTGCTGCAGCTACACGGTTCGCTGGACCCGTACGTGATGGCCTCGACACTGCGCCGCTGCGTCCGGCACGCACCCGGACGGATCATGAAGTTCGTCGACGGTGCCGGGCACTACGCTCACCAGGAATATGCCGACGAGGTGTCGGCCGAGCTGCTCGCCTTCGCCCGCGGTCTCTGAAGCCGGCGTTCAGACGATGCAGGCCCCGGTCTCGACTTCCCCGGACGCTGCACTCGCCATCGCGAGCTGACGACTCACCTCGGCGGCGGTGAGCGCGAAGCCGGTATCCATATCGTCGACCGCCGCGCCGAACACCATGCCCAGAATGAGTCCGTCCGGATCGACCAGAGGCCCACCGGAATTTCCCTGCTGGATGAGGCCTCGAACCGTGTACACCTCACGTTCGACCGTGCCGCTGCGATAGATGTCGGGACCCTGCAGATCGAGGGTTTCGCGGATACGCGCCGCACTCGCCGTGTACGGGCCGCCGCCGGGATACCCGAGCACGATCGCGTCGTCGCCGGTATCCGCCGGGTCGGGCGCGAAGGCGAGTGGCTCGGCGGTCAGGCCGGGAACCGCGAGGATCGCCACGTCCACCACAGGGTCGAACAGCACCACTTCCGCGTCGAGCGGACCGCCCGCGGTTTCCACCGTCACCGCGGCCGTACCCGCCACCACGTGCGCATTCGTCATGACCCGTTCGGGCGCCACGACGAACCCCGAGCCCTCCAGTGCCTTCTGACAGCTCGGGGCGATCCCGTTGATGCGCAGCACGCTCGGTCTGAGACGTTCGGGAACGGTGCCGACGAGCAGCTGCCCGTCGGGCATCTCGACCTCGGCGATCGGTGTGCGGCCGAACGGTCCGATCACCTCCGGAAGCCCCGAAGTGTCGAGCAGCGCGGAAAACTCCTTGGGGATCGCCCGCATCCATTCCGGTGCCACATCGTCGACGGAGCCCAGAATCTGCGACCCCCGCACCGACGCGGAGACCGTCGGCTGTGATGCCGCCGTCAGTGGGATCGCGAGCAGCCACGCGGCCACCAGCACAGCCACCGCCTGCAGACCGGCACCGACAACACTGTCCACGGCGCGCGCGCCCGGACTGTGGATGCCGCTGCGCGCGGCGCGGCCGAGGACCATGCCGGCGACCTCACCGATCACGACGAGCACCACGATCAGACCGATACCGGCAAGGATCCGAAGTCGCCCCTCGTCGATGTGGACCAGGAGGTGCGGGGCGATGAGGATGCCCGCGACCGCGCCCAGGAGCACACCGAGGAACGCCAGCGCGGAGGCGACCGCGCCCTGCCGCAGCCCGGAGGACACAGCAATGAGCACCACGATCACGAGGACGAGGTCGATCCATCCGGATCCGGTCACGGTTCGACCACCCCTGATTCCACTTCGGCGAGTACGACGTCCAGATCGCGGACGTCGTGATGATCCCAGGCGATCTCCCAGCCCGACACCGCGAACAGACCGGCGAGTACCCCGGCAGTGAAGCCCCACACCAGCATGTCGTCGATCTGGAATGCAGGGCCGCGGTAACCCATAGTGTGCCTGACCTGGAACCGATTGTCGGGGTCGAGCAGATCGCGCAGCGGCACCCGCACCACGCGGGTCGCCTCCCCGGGGTCGACTACTCCGACGGGACTGGGCCGCTCCCAGTAGGCGACCACCGGAGTGACATCGAATCCCGACGGCGGGATGAACAGCTCCGGCAACACCGAGAGCGGTCGCACACCGCTCGGGTCGAGTCCCGTCTCTTCCTGTGCTTCACGCAATGCGGTGGCGATCGGCCCGTCGTCCTCGGGGTCGGCGCCGCCTCCGGGGAAGGCCACCTGCCCGCTGTGCTCCCGTAACGTCGCGGCGCGCTGGGTGAGCAGGACATCGGCGTCGGGAGGCAGACCTCCGTGGGCCACCGGGTCCGCTTCGGCGGCGCCCCCGAACAGCACCAGAACCGAGGCCTGCCGGATGGCGGTGCCCGCGGGTGGGCGACGGTGCAGGATCGAGTTGAGACTGTGCGGATCGGTCGGCTCGATCGTGGCGACGCGTCGCAGCCAATACGGGGTCATACCGCCACTCCCAGGTGTGTCTCCACCGCAGCGGCCACCTCGTCGGCGCTGCGGAACGGCTGGGGCAGGACCTTCGCGACGGAACCGTCGGGGCGCATCAGCACCGTCACCGGCAGTACCGGTGGAGCGCCGACCGCGGCCTGTACGCGGCCGGACCCGTCCTGCACGCCCGGAAGTCGCACCGAATAGTCGGTGAGGCGACCCAGAGCGTTCGATTCGTTGGGATCGGCGTGGACGGTGAGCACCGTGACCGCGTCACCGGCCCGGCGCGCATAGTCGTCGAGCACCGGCAGTTCTTCTGCGCACGGTCCGCACCACCACGCCCAGAGGTTGAGGACGGCGGGACGTCCCGCAAGAACGGCGGCCAGGTCGACGGCGCTGCCGTCGGACACGCACTCGAGCGTCAACCCGGTCAGCGGTCCGGCCGGTGACGCACCCGTCGGCGCCGGGCACGACCGGAGAGCCGCGGCGGTGCGCAGCGGCGCGAGTGCTTGCGCGTCGTCCTGGGAGCGACGATCGGCAGGGGCGGGCGCCGCGACCGCGGTACCCGTATCCGGCGTCTCGGTGGCCTCCCGGTCGCGGGGCCAGATCGCGACGAGCAGGGCGAGCACCACGACCAGGGCTGCCAGGCTCCACCGGCCTGCGCTGTTGGGACTCATGCGCTCACCGTCCGGCCAGCCCGAGCAGGTGCTCGGTCTCCGGTCCCTTCACCAGCGCCGCGGCGGTCGGCGGATCGGTCGGGCCGATCCCGTAGGACGGGCAGTCCTTCGCGAGCACACACACACCGCATGCCGGTTTACGCGCGTGGCACACCCGTCGCCCGTGGAAGATCACCCGGTGCGACAGCAGCGTCCACTCCTTGCGTTCGATGAGGGCCCCCACGGCATGCTCGATCTTCACCGGGTCGGTTTCCTCGGTCCACTTCCACCGATTCACCAGCCGGGAGAAGTGGGTGTCGACAGTGATTCCGGGCACATCGAACGCGTTCCCGAGAATCACATTGGCCGTCTTGCGGCCGATTCCCGGAAGCGTCACGAGATCCTTCATGCGGCGTGGCACCTCACCGTCGAAACGCTCGAGGAGAGCCTGCCCGAGGCCGATCAGAGAATTGGCCTTGTTGCGGTAGAAGCCGGTGGATCGGATGAACTCCTCGAGTTCGGTGCGGTCGGCTTCGGCGTACGCACGCGCATCCGGGTAGCGGGCGAACAAGGCGGGTGTTACCTGGTTGACCCGCACGTCCGTGCACTGCGCGGACAGGATCGTCGCGACCGCCAGCTCGAGGGCGGTGGTGAAATTCAGCTCGCAGTACACGTGTGGGAAGGCCTCGGCGAGGCGCCGGTTCATCCGACGTGCCCGGCGCACCAATGCGAGCCGCGACTCCGGTCCGGCGGCCCTGCCCGACACGCGGCGGCGAAGCACATCGGAGCTCTCGGAGGGGGTCGCTTGCACCTGGACCACTGTACGTAAGGCGTCCGACGCCGATCCCCGGCTGTGTCTCTTCTGAGACCTTTCCCGTGTTTACTTCCCCGTATGCAAGCCCTTGCTGTCGTGCTCTTCCCGGTACTGCTCATGCTTTTTGCACTGGCCATGGAGCGCGTCGAGACCCGCCTGAGCCGTCTGTCGGTCCGCGAGCAGGAGGTCGCGGAGTTCCTCGACAAGGCGAGCCACGACGATGTCGCAACCCTAGCGCGCGAGGGGTTCCCCCACGCCATGGCCCGTTTCCATCGTCGACGCCGACGCGGCGACAGCGATGACAACGGCGAGGCATCCAGACACTCCGGGGGGCACGCGTTGGGTGCGCGCCAGGCAAGCTGAGACGTACCGACCGGTAGCATCGGCGGGCGGGCCGAGACGATCCTCGACGGTCTTCCGTGGTGTCGGTCACTCGCGCACGTCGTGAGCACAGTAGACTTTGCACGCGTACGGCTAGCGAGTGACCTGTCCGGATACCGGTGGGCGTGCAGACCCGGCAGTTGATGACGAATTTTCTTCCCAAAAGGAGCGCACGTGGACGACGTCCTGGCCAGAGCAGGCATCTTCCAAGGAGTCGAGCCCTCGGCGGTTGCGGCGCTGATCAAAGAGCTTCAGCCCGTCGATTTTCCGCGCGGCCATGTCATCTTCAACGAGGGTGAGCCCGGCGACCGGCTGTACATCATCGCCTCCGGCAAGGTGAAGATCGGTCGACGTTCGCCGGACGGCCGCGAGAACCTTCTCACCATCATGGGCCCGTCCGACATGTTCGGCGAACTCTCCATCTTCGACCCGGGTCCCCGTACGTCCACCGCGACGACGGTGACCGAGGTCCGGGCCGTGAGCATGGACCGCGAAGACCTCAAGGCGTGGATCGACCAGCGCCCCGAGATCGCCGAGCAGCTGCTCCGGGTGCTCGCGCGTCGGCTGCGTCGCACCAACAACAGCCTCGCCGACCTGATCTTCACCGACGTGCCCGGTCGCGTCGCGAAGGCGCTGCTGCAGCTCGCACAGCGGTTCGGCACCCAGGAAGCGGGTGCGCTCCGCGTCACCCACGACCTGACGCAGGAAGAAATCGCACAGCTCGTCGGTGCCTCACGCGAGACCGTGAACAAGGCGCTCGCCGATTTCGCGCACCGTGGCTGGCTTCGCCTCGAAGGCAAGAGCGTGCTGATCTCCGATTCCGAGCGCCTGGCGCGCCGCGCCCGCTGACGGCAACATTCGACGGCCGAGGCCGGGACACTCTCAGGTGTCCCGGCCTCGGTCCGTTCCGAACGGTATCCGCTCAGGAAAAGCTGCGGAGATACTCGAGCTGCACGTTCACCGATTTCTCGGCCGCGCCCCACAGCGACCGGTCCACGTCGGCGTACACATGCTCGACGACCCGTCGCGCGGTCGCATCGCCTCCAAGAGTCCGGAGCGCGGCACGAACCTGCTCGAGTCGATCCTCCCGATGCGCGAGGTATCCGCGCGCAATGGTTTCGAGATCCGGCAGCTCGGGACCGTGGCCCGGCAGCACCGTGTATCCCCGGCCGAAGCGAATCAGCGTCCGCAGCGACTGCAGGTAATCGCCCAGGTCGCCGTCGGTGTCGTCGAGGACGGTGGTACCGCGACCCAGAATGGTGTCGGCCGTGAGGACACTGTTGTCGTTCTCGACCAGGAACGACAACGAATCGGCGGTGTGGCCCGGTGTCGCGACGACACGGATGCGCAGGCCTGCGGCTTCGATGACGTCACCGTCCCGAAGGTCCGATCCCCCGCCGTGCCGGTACTGCGGGGTCACCGCATGCACCGGGCACTCCGCCAGTTCCGAGAACCGGCCGGCGCCTTCGGTGTGGTCGAAATGCCGGTGGCTGATGAGCGTCACCGCGACAGGCACCTGCGCGACACGTGCGAGATGCCCTTCGTCCAGCGGGCCCGGATCGACCACGACGCACTCGTCGCTCCCGGGCGCCCGCAGGATCCACGTATTGGTTCCTTCGAGCGACATCACCGACGGGTTGTCGGCGAGCATGACCGCCGCGTTCGGGGTGACCTGCCGTAGCTGCGCATAGGCGGGGTGGACCAGCGCCATGTTTCCTCTTTCGTGACCGATGTCGTGATCCACCCCACTCTACGATCAGCGCGCTCCTCGTACTCGGCCGACCGACGCGGTCAGCGCACCTCGACGATCAGTTCGACCTCGACCGGGGCGCCGAGCGGCAGTTCCGACACGCCCACCGCCGAGCGGGCATGGTTGCCGGCGTCACCGAAGATCTCACCGAACAGCTCGGATGCACCGTTGACGACTCCGGGTTGCCCGGTGAAACCGTCCGAGGAGGCGACGAATCCGACCACCTTGACGATGCGGACCATGTTGTCGATGCCGACGAGGCGAAAAACGCAGCGCGGATCGCTGCGTTCAACGCGCTCGCCGCGATCGATGCGCT